>CAZDYT010000354.1:0-4864 GCA_964509395.1 uncultured bacterium | reverse complement strand
CCATGTGTACCACAGACCCGGCCTGTTTTCTATTATTTATGCAGCGATCAATAAGTAAACGGCATTGGGGTTAGGCCCGACCCGGTTCACACAGCCCGCGCGCCCCCAGCCGAATCGCTATGGCCACCAGAGGTAGAGGAAGCGGGGCCCCGAGGTGACCAGGCGCGCCAGCTCGGCCACGCTCGGCTCGAGGGGCGGCGTCTCCCCTCCCGAGTAAATCGTCGCGCGATACTGGCGCGGTCGGTGATAGGCCACGACCCTCGCCTCCGGGACACCGGCCATCTCCCGGGCGAGGGCGATGGCGTCCTCCAGGTATCCGATCCGGTCGACGAGCCCGAGGCTGAGCGCCTCCGAGGCCGTATAGATGCGGCCGTCGGCGAACGCGCGGACGCGCGCCTCCTCGAGCCGGCGCTCCCGGACGATCAGCGCGATGAACCGCCCGTAGAGGCGGTCGATCACATCCTGGAAGATCGCCCGCTCCTCGGGCGTGAGCGCCCGGAACGGGCTCCCCATGTCCTTCCGCGGACCCGACGTGATGTAGCTGGCGCTGACGCCGATCTTTTCGAGGAGGCCGCTCGAGTTCACGGCGAGCATGAGGACGCCGATCGAGCCCGTGACGGTCGTCGGGTGGGCGACGATCCGGTCGGCGGCGAGCGCCACGTAGTACCCCCCCGACGCGCCCACGTCGAGGATCGAGGCGACCACGGGGACCTTGCGGCGCGCCTTGAAGCGCGTGATCTCGTGATAGAGGATGTCCGACGCCGTCACCGTCCCGCCGGGGCTGTTGATCCGGAGGACCAGGGCGCGGACGTGCTCGTCATCCGCCGCTTTCTCGAGCTCCTCGCGGACCCGAGCGAGGAGCGGCACGGGCGGCCGCGCCTCGAACGTGAAGATCGGCTCCTCGGCGAGGACGCCCGAGAGGTGGATCAGGAGAATCTTGTCGCGGCCCGTGCCCTCGACCGTGCTCTCGCGGAGCGGACGGACGGGGGGCGTGAGGTCGATGGAGACGACGCTGCACCCGGCGAGGACGAGCGCGAGGACGACGGCGACGGTGCGGCTGGCCATGGCCGGCGCCTCGCAGTATACGGGCGCCATGCGGCCCACGCAAGGCGGACCCGGGCGGCGACTCCACGCCCTCGTTGAAGGCGTCACCGCGCGAGCGGTATAGTGACGGCCATGGCCGCGCTCCTCAGCGACCTCCGGATCATCGACTGCTCGCGCATCGTCGCGGGCCCGCTGGCGACCCAGATCTTCAGCGACTACGGCGCCGAGGTCATCAAGGTCGAGCAGCCGCGCCTGGGCGACGACAGCCGCCACTGGGCGCCGCCCCGCGCGGCCGACGGCCAGGCGACCTACTTCTTCGCGGTCAACCGCGGCAAGAAGAGCATCGCCATTGACCTGAAGCATCCGCGGGGCAAAGCGCTGCTCGTGGAGCTCGCGCGGCGCGGCGACGTCCTCGTCGAGAACTTCACGCCGGGGACGATGGATCGCCTGGGCCTGGGCGACGAGGCCCTCCGGGCCGTCAACCCACGCCTGATCTACTGCTCGATCTCGGGGTTCGGGGCGACGGGGCCCTCCCGCGAGCGCGCGGGCTACGACGCCATCATGCAGGGGTTCACCGGTCTCATGTCGATCACGGGGGAGCCGGAGAGGCCGCCGGTCAAGGTCGGCGTCGCCCTCATCGACGTCATCACCGCGCTTTACGCCCACGGGGCGATCCTGGCGGCGATCCACCACCGCGCCCGGACCGGCGAGGGGCAGCATCTCGAGCTGTCGCTCATGGAGTGCGGCATCGCGGCGCTCATCAACGCCGCCACGGCGTACCTCGTCGGCGGCGAGGTGCAGGGGCGCTGGGGGCACGCGCACCCCTCGCTGGTCCCGTATCAGGCCTTCCGCGCGCGTGACGGCTACCTCATGGTGGGGGCGGGCAACGAACGGCTCTGGAAGGCCTTCTGCGAGGTGCTCGGGGCGTCGGAGTGGGCCGATGACCCGCGGTACGACTCGAACGCGAAGCGGGTCGAGCGGCGCGCCGAGCTGGTCCGGCTCATCGAGGAGCGGTTGGCCACGCGCTCGCGGGACGAGTGGGTGACCGCCTTCGGCGCGGCGGGGCTGCCGACGGGCCCGATCAACGACATCGCGGAGGTGTTCGCCGATCCCCAGGTCCAGCACCGCGGCATGGCGGTCGACGTCGACCATCCGACCGCCGGCCGGATCCGGCTGCCCGGGATCCCCGTCAAGTTCGGGGCGACGCCGGGGCGCATCCAGGGGCCGCCGCCTGGGCTCGGCGAGCACACGGACGAGGTGCTCCGGCGGGTCTTGGGCCTCAGCGACGCGGAGATCGCCGACCTCCGGGCCTCGGGGGTCGCGGGGGAGTGAAGAGGGAGACGCCATGACGTACGAGACGCTGATCGTCGAGCGCGAGGACGGATTCGCCGTCGTCACTTTGAACCGGCCGCCGGCCAACGCCATCTCGGCCCAGCTCGTGCAGGACCTCGGGGCGGCCATCGCGGAGCTCGAAGGTGACGCGGAGGTGCACGCGGTGATCATCACCGGCGCCGGCGACCGCATCTTCTGCGGCGGCGCCGACCTGACGAGCGCCTTCAGCGGGGGCCCGGGGGACGATCTCGAGGCCTTCCTCCGTCGCGGCAACGCGCTGCTGCGGCGGATCGAGACGTTCCCCAAGCCGGTCATCGCCGCGATCCAGGGGCATGCCACCGGCGGCGGCTGCGAGATCGCGATGGCCTGTCACCTGCGGCTCATGAAGGAGACGGCCCGCATCGGACAGACGGAATCGAACCTCGGCATCATCCCCGGGTACGGCGGGACCCAGCGCCTGCCACGCCTGATCGGGCGCACGAAGGCGCTGGAGTACCTCATCCTCGGGACACAGATTCCCGCTCCCGAGGCGCTCGCCCTGGGCCTCGTGAACCGCCTGAGCAAGGACGGCGAAACCCTCGCGGACGCCAAAGCCCTGGCGCGCACGATCGTCAAGCGGGCGCCCGTCGCCACGCGGCTCATCATCGAGTGCGTGGACCGAGGGCTGAACGGGACGATCGAGGAGGGGATCGACGCGGAGACGCGCGCGTTCCTCCGGGTGCTCGGGACGGAGGACGCGGCCGAAGGCATCCAGGCGTTCTTCGCCAAGCGTCCGCCCGCGTTCAAGGGGCGCTGAGAACGTCCCGGCCTCGATCGGGCGGCGACCGGATCGGGCCTGCCTCCCCCCAAGGACCGGCTTCAGCCTGAAGGCGGGGCGTCGGGGGGAAGGCGGTTGCGTGTCTTGCCGCGGTCTGCTACGTTTTGCGCAGCCATCGCGGCGATTTGTCGGAAATCCGCCGGACGAGCCGCGGGATCGGGAGGACCGGATGGATCTGGGAATCGCAGGGAAGGTGGCGTTGGTGACGGGCGGGGCGCGGAACCTCGGGCGGGCCGACTGCCTCAAGCTCGCCGAAGAGGGGTGTCGCGTCGCCGTCATTGACCTCAACAAGGACGGCGCCGAGGAAACGGCGGCGGAGGTCCGCCGCAGGGGCGGTCAGGGCCTCGCGATCGAGTGCGACATCGTGGATCGCCCGGCGGTGAGGGCGGCGGTCGCCCGGATCGAGCGCGAGCTCGGACCGATCGACATCCTCGTGAACAACGCCGCGATCATTTGGACGCTGGCGCAGCTCAAGGACATGAAGGACGAGGAGTGGGACCTGAACATGAACGTCAACATCACCGGCACGTACAACGTCAGCCGGGCGGTCTTCCCGGGGATGCGCGAGCGCCGGTGGGGGCGGATCATCTGCATGGCGTCCATCGCCGGGTTGCTCGGCGGCTTCGGTCAGACGGCGTACTCGACGACCAAGATGGGGGTCATCGGCTTCGCCCGGTCCGTGGCCCTCGAGGGCGCGCGGTACGGCGTCACGGCGAACGTGATCGCGCCGGGGATCATCGGCGAGCACGTCAAGCTCTCGCCGATGTACGACCGGCTGGTGAAGCGCGTGGCGATGCAGCGCGAGGGCGATCCCGAGGACATCGCGAACGCGATCGCGTTTCTGTGCTCGGAGCGCGCCCGATACATCACGGGAGCCGTCCTGACCGTGACGGGCGGGATGGATCTGTTCACGTTCTGAGATCCAGGAGGCAGGAGCCATGCCGACCGTCAGGGAGACCTTCGAGGCGATGCCGATCCGGTTCAAACCGGAGCGCGCCCAGGGCGTCAAGGCCGTCATCCAGTACGACATCACCGGCGAGGGGGGCGGGACGTGCCACGTGGAGATCGCGGACGGGACGTGCCTCCTCAAGGAGGGGCTCGCCGCGGCGCCCAACCTCACGCTCACGATGGCGGCCCAGGACTGGCTCGACATGCTCGGCGGCAAGCTGAACGGCCAGATGGCCTTCATGTCGGGGAAGCTGAAGCACAAGGGCGACATGAGCCTCCTGATGCGGCTTCCCGGGATGTTCGGGATCTAGGTCCCCGGAGGGGGCTCCGCCCCCCTCCGGCGGCCCTCTTGGCAACGCCGAGCTCTTCGGATTGTTCATCTCGGCCGTGACCTGCTCGGCCTACCGCCTCGCGGACGTCCCGGCCTTGATCGGCGGCGACCGCGTCGGGCCGGCCTTCCCCCGGGATGCTCGAAGGCACCGGGGCATGCGGGTTTCTGGCGCTCTACGAGGGCGGTTGCCGATCGGCTGGCCGGGTGCCCCGTGAACGAGGCCTACTTCGACTGGGCGGCCCGGTTGTTCGACCTGGCCGCCCTCCACGCGAAGCCCGAGGCCCTCCGGGGCATCCGCGTCCTCGACATCTCGGTCATCATCTTCGGGCCCGCCACGGCCGACTTCCTCGGCGAGCTGGGCGCGGAGGTGATCAAGGTCGAGATGCCCGGCG
>CAZDYT010000353.1:0-4874 GCA_964509395.1 uncultured bacterium | reverse complement strand
GCGCAGATGCACCCGGAGCGCACGTCGCCCGCGCTCCGCGAGCACCTCGAAGTCGCCGCGCGCCTGCGCGGCCTTCACCACGCCGAACGTGTACTTCTGCCCGGGGACGGCCAAATCCGCGGCGTCGTCGCAGGTGATCTGGAGGAACACGCCCGTGTTGGGGCCGCCCTTGTAGGCCTGCCCGGTCGAGTGGAGAAAGCGCGGCCCGAAGCCGAGGCAGGTCGCCACCTTGTACCGGTCCCGCAGCATCCGCCGGATCGCCTGCAGCCCGGCCTCGTGAGCGTCGTGCATCTCGACGTAGCCGAGGAGCGCCACGTAGTCTCCCGGGCCGACGCGGCCGAGGTGCGCCCGAAGCGCTCCCGCAAGCGTCCGGTCGCCGCCCATCAGCGCCCCGAGCTCCCGCGCGTTCCGCGCGTCGGTGAAGAGCTTGATGCCGTCGGCCTCGAGGAGCGGCGTTTCCGCGGGAAGCGCGCCGGTTTTCTCGTACTCGGTCGTCAGCTTGCGCGTCGCGATCTTGCTCGCCTCGACGTCAGGCTGGTTGAACGCGTTGATGCCGATGATCGATCCCGCCACCGCCGTCGCGAACTCCCAGCGGAAGAACTCCTCGGCCAGGTTGTACGGGTCGTCGATGCTGATGCGCACGACCGGCTGTCCGGCGTTCTCGAGGGCGGTGACCGCCGCGTCCTGGTCCGGGTCGGGAGCCGAGCTCAGCCGCAGGTACACGAAGAGGCGATCGCGGCCGTAGACCGACGGCTCGCCCAGCGGCTCCCGGTCGACCGGGATCAACCCCTTCCCGGCCTTGCCGGTGGACTCGGCGAGGAGCTGCTCCAGCCACGCGCCGAGGTCGTGGATGCCCGGCGAGGCGATCAGCGTGACCTTGTCACGCCCGCGGTTCGCGAGCACGCCCATGATGGTCCCCAGCACCACGCCGGGGTTCTCCTCGGCCGGCACGCAGGACGCACAGGCGTGCACCATCTCCTCGGCCTGGCTCAGGAAGCGGCTCGTGTCCAGGCCCATGATCGCGGCCGGGACCATCCCGAAGTCGGACAGGGCGGAGTAGCGCCCGCCGATCGACGGCAACCCGAAGAAGACGTGGCGGAAGCGGTCGGCCTCGGCCACCTGCTGCATCTTCGACCCCGGGTCGGTGATGGCGATGAAGCGGCGGCTGGCCTCCGCGGCGCCGCCGTCACCCAGGTGCCGCTTGACGCGCTCGAAGAAGTACTGCTTGAAGATGTTCGGCTCGAGCGTGCTCCCGGACTTGCTCGACACGATGAACAGGGTCTTCCCGAGGTCCACTTTGCCCTCGAACGCCCGGACCTGCGCCGGGTCGGCCGAGTCCAGCACGAAGAGCTCCGGGTAGCCCTGGATCTTGCCGAAGGTCTTCTTCAAGACCTCCGGGCAGAGACTCGAGCCCCCCATCCCCAGGAGCAGCGCATGGGTGAACCGGGCCTGCTTGACGTCCTCCGCCACCCCCTTGAGGTGGTCGATGTGCGCGAGCTGGTCGTCGGTGATCCCGAGCCAGCCGAGCCAGCTCCCCTCGTCCGCGCCGGTCCAGAGCGTCGCGTCGCGCGCCCACAGCCGGCGCACCTTCCCGGTCGCCGCCCACTCCGCGAGCGAGGCCCGGACGGCCGCCTCGAGGTCCGCCCGGAGGGTCCACGTCTGCCGATTGATCGCCTCCGGCCGCGGGGTCCGGCACCGCTTCGTCACCGCGCCCAGGAGCTTGCCGAACGCCTCGGCGAACAGCCTGACCCCTTCGTCGAGCAGCCGGTCGGTCGCCTGCGCCATCGAGATGCCGGCCTCGGCCAGCGTCGCCATGGTGTCGTGCGCCTCCTCGAGGTGCTCCTCGAGGCTGGGGCGCACGCGGCCGTGGTCGCGGAACGCCTCGAAGGTGGCCGGCGGGATCGTGTTCACCGTCTCGGAGCCGATCAGCTCCTCGACGTAGATCACGTCCCGGTAGCTCGGGTTCTTCGCGCTCGTACTCGCCCAGAGGAGCCGCTGCGGCTGCGCCGCCCCGGCGCCGAGCGCCTGCCAGCGCGGGCCGCGGTAGATCTCCTTGTAGCGCTGGTAGGTGAGCCGCGCGTTGGCGATCGCGACCTTCCCCAGGAGGCTTGCGAGCAGTGCCTGCTCGGACGCGCGCTCGGAGGTCTTCCGCCGCTCGGCGATCAGCCCGTCCACCAGCGTATCGATCCGGCTGATGAAGAAGCTGGCGACGCTGGCGACGCGGCCGACGTCGCCCCCGGAGGCCGCGAAGGTCTCCAGGCCGGCGATGTACGCCTCGGCGACCCGCTCGTACGTCTCCTGGGCGAAGAGGAGCGTCACGTTGACGTTGATGCCCTCGCCGATGAGCTGTCGGATGGCGGGAATTCCGGCAGGGGTGGCGGGCACCTTGATCATGACGTTCTCGCGCGCCACCGCCTTCCACAAGCGCCGCGCCTCCTCGATCGTCCCCCGGGTGTCGTGCGCGAGATCGGGGGACACCTCGAGGCTGACGTAGCCGTCCAGCCGCTTGGTGGCGGCGTAGAGCGACGCCAGCACGTCGGCAGCGTCCTGGATGTCGCGGATCGCCAGCGTCTCGTAGACCGTCTTCGCGTCCAGATCCTTCCGCTGCACGAGCGTCCGGAGCTCGCTCTCGTAGTCGGTGGACCCCGCGATCGCCTTCTCGAAGATGGCCGGGTTCGACGTGACGCCCCGCAGCCCGTCGTCGTCGATCAGGTGCTGGAGCTCGCCGCTCGTAATCAGGCTTCGTCGGATGTAATCCAGCCAGACCGACTGACCGTAGTCCTGCAGTGCCTTCAGTGGATTCGCCATCGTGCTCTCCCCGTCCTCCCGAGCCGAGCCCGGGAATTCCTGCGGCCCCGAAACACGCTCCGAGCCCCGCGTCTCCGCCCCGCGCCGCGAGCCTCCTCGCCTATCGCGGCTTCCCCAGCAGCGCTCGGGCGGCGCCCACCAGGCTCTCCGGCGTGAACCCGAATTTCTTCTGCAGCTCCTTGAGAGGCGCCGAGGCGCCGAAGGTCTTCATGCCGATCACCGCGCCGGCCGGCCCGACGAACCGCGCCCACCCCAGGGTCGACCCCTGCTCGACCGCGATCCTGGTCGTGACGGATGGCGGCAAGACGCTGTCCTGGTACGCCTGGCTCTGGCGCTCGAACAGCTCCCAGGAGGGCATGCTCACCACGCGCGCGTTCACCCTCTCGGCCCTCAGCCGCTCGTACGCCTCGACGCAGAGCGGGACTTCGCTGCCGGAGGCGATCAGGATGACGCCGGGGGCACCGTCGCCGGCGTCGGCCAGCACGTAGGCCCCCCTCGCCACGCCACGGGGGTCGCCGTACGTCGTGCGGTCGAGGGTGGGCAGCGCCTGGCGCGAGAGGATGAGGGCCACCGGCTGATGGCGCTGCTGCATGATGTACCGCCAGGCCTCGACCACCTCGTTGGCGTCCCCGGGCCGGAGCGTCACCAGGCCGGGGATCGCCCGCAGCGAGGCGAGGTGCTCGACGGGCTGGTGGGTCGGCCCGTCCTCGCCGACCCCGATGGAGTCGTGAGTAAAGATGTAGACGACGGGCAGCTCCATGAGCGCGCTCAGCCGGATGGCCGGTCGCATGTAGTCGCTGAAGATCAAGAAGCCGGAGCCATACGGGCGGACCTTGGCGAGCGACAGGCCGTTGAGGACCGAGCCCATCGCGTGCTCCCGAATCCCGAAGTGCAGATTGCGCCCCGCGGGGGTGTCGGCGGTGAAGTCGGCCGCCCGGTCGAAGGTGAGGCGCGTCTTCGTCGACGGAGCCAGGTCCGCCGAGCCGCCGATCAGCCACGGGACGTGCTTCGCGAGGGCGTTGAGCACCTTGCCCGAGGCGTCGCGGCCCGCCACACCCTTGGGATCGGCCGGGAAGGGCGCCAGATCCTTGTCCCACCCCTCCGGCAGCTGCCGGTGCTGCATCCGGTAGAGATGGTCCGCCAGCTCGGGGTACGTGTCCTTGTAGTCGGCGAACCGGGCCATCCAGGCCTCACGCGCGGCTCGGCCGCGCGCGCCGATCCCGGCCTTGAAACGCTCCCGCGCGCCGTCCGGGACCAGGAAGTGCGCGTCCTCCGGCCAGCCGTAGTTCCGCTTGGTCAGCCGGATCTCCTCCTCCCCGAGGGGCTCGCCATGGGCGGCGCTGGTGTCCTGCTTGTTGGGAGCACCATAGGCGATGTGGCTGTCGACGACGATGAGGGTCGGGCGATCGGGCGTCCGCTGGAAGGTCCGGAATGCCCGCTCGAGCATCTCGAGATCGTTGGCGTCCCCCACGCGCGTGACGTTCCACCCGTAGGCGATGAACCGCGTCGCCACGTCCTCGCTGAACGCCCAGTCGGTGTGCCCCTCGATCGTGATCTTGTTGTTGTCGTAGATCCAGCAGAGGTTCCCGAGCCGGAGGTGGCCCGCGAGCGAGGCCGCCTCGCCCGAAACGCCCTCCATCATGCAGCCGTCACCGGCCAGCGCGTAGACGTCGTAATCGAACATCTCGAAGCCCGGCCGGTTGAAGTAGCTGGCCATCCACCGGCCGGCGATCGCCATGCCGACGCTCGTCGCGACCCCTTGCCCCAACGGGCCGGTCGTCGTCTCGACGCCGGAGGTCCAGCGGTACTCCGGGTGACCCGGGCACTTGCTGTCGAGCTGGCGGAACCGCTTGATGTCGTCCAGCGTGACCGACAGCTCCCCCAGCCGCTCGTACTGGGGATTCACCGCTTTGACCCCCGTCAGGTGCAGCAGCGAGTAGAGCAGCATGGAGGCGTGGCCCATCGACAGGACGAACCGGTCTCGGTTCGGCCAGATCGGGTCGTCCGGATCGAACCGGAGGAACCGCTGCCAGAGGGTGTAGACGACCGGCGCCATGGCCATGGGG
>CAZDYT010000352.1:0-4875 GCA_964509395.1 uncultured bacterium | reverse complement strand
GCCCGTGCCCTCTCGCGTACCCTCGCGCCAGCCCGTTCGCGCCTGAACGGTTACACAATAACTTCGCCTAGCGTCGTCCTCGGTCGTCGGCGGCTCGCAACGTATGCGGCCTTGGAACGGCAGCAGGGCCGCCTCGTGGGTACCTGATCGCCGGCTCGCCCCCGTCCGCCGTCGCCGCCGCTGACCGCGGGAACATCATCGCCGAGGGACGGAACGACATCCGCGAGGCGCCCCGGATCTCGCTCTTCTCCGGCAAAACACGAGCCTCCTCCCTCACACCCACCCGTAGGGGATCGGAGTTCGATAGACCCTCCAGGCGAAGAGGCCTGCCAGCACGATCAGGGCGATCGTCAGCGGGGCCCCGAACGGCGAGAAGACCTGGAGCCCGAAGAGAACGGTGGCGATGACCAGGAAGAGGCAGACTGAGGCCAGCCGCTTCCGCCGAAGACGAAGGGGCGCAATCTGGGCCGCAAGGGGCTGGGGGATGGCCTCTCCCTCGGCCTCGGCGAGGAGCCGGTCGATCCGGGGCTGAATGGAGAAGTGCACCACGGAGAGGAGCCCCATAAGAGCCAGGAGGAGGAGCAGCTTGGCGAGAAGGACCCAGTTCGTGAACAGGACGAGGACCGGCCCGCCGAGCACGACGAGGAGGAGGCCGGTCACCAAGGCGGTGAGCTGGAAGATATAGCACCGGGTGGAGTTCCCCCTGATGATGCTCTCAAAGTACTGGTCCACCTGGAGGTGAGCCTTCCCCAACCTGGCCCGTTCGTTGACCACGATCAGGTTGTAGAGGGGAGCTGCCATGAAGACCACCGCCAGGATGTGGAGAAACTTCAGGAGCTGGTAGAGAGGCATCGCGTACTCCCTCCCTTCCGTGGAACTGAGCTCGGTCCGTCCCAGAAGCGCGAACACCGTTTCCTTCTCCAAGCCCCGGCCTGGCGTCGAGCTCCCCGCGGCGCGGCTCAGAACCCGTACCGCACGACCACAGAGAGATTCGAGTCCTCCGCGAACTGGCCGAACTCCGTCCGCCGCGGGCCGCCGAAGAGGGTCAGCCCGACGGTCGTGGACAGCGCGTCGGTCACCTGGTACCGCGCCTCGGGCCCCAGGTACCAGTCCCCTTCGTTGGGGCTCGCGAGCACGAAGAGACCGAGCCTGAGCGTCTGGTGGAGGAGGAGCCGGGTTAGCCGGAGCGTCAGGACGTGCCGCGCGAGCGGACGGTCCGACATCCCGGGGCCTCGCGCCCGCGAGAACTCCGCATGGTGCCCCATGAGCTGGACGGAGTACTGGCCGGACACCGTCAGATCGGAAACGACCTCCCGCTGATAGCCGCCGAGGAGCCTCAGGGACGAGTTCTCGATCGCGGGGTTCCGGCCGGATCGATCCGCCCGCGAGTCGTAGTACCCCGCCTCCACACTCAGCACCCCGCCGAGAGCCGCCCCCTGGGCGCTCACGCCGTAGACGTCGAGCGGCGGGAAAAAGAGGCGGAGCCGGGGACCGGGCTCGACTTCGCCTGCCGGCGAGTGAAAGAAGCCCCGGTAGGCGGAGAGGGCGAGATCCCACCCGAGGAGGTTCCGGGACAATCGCAGGGCGACCTCGGTGTGCCCCAGGCTCGGGGCGGGCTCGTCGGTTCGGCGGTCGCTGATGTCGGCCGCGGGGTCGTGGAAGCGGAGCCGGCCGCCGGCCTCCGGGACGGTGTCGCTCCGGAAGCGCGGGATGAGGACGAGCTGGAGCGAGGTGCCCCCCGCATACACCGTCGCGCTCGCGCCGTCGACCCCCTTTTTCAAGTATTCGAGCGGCCGGCCGGAGATGAAGGCGACCCAGTCCTTCGGAAAGACATCGGTGATGAAGATGAGGTCGCCGACCCCCCAGGTGATGACCTGCCGGCCCAGCCGGAGGTCCAGGGCCGGGAAGGTCAGGTCGAGATACCCTTCGCGGAGGTCGGCGTCGACGGCTCGCCCGACCGCGTCCAGAATCAGCTCCCCTTTCCCGGTGAGCGCCCACCGCTCCCCGCGCGGCGCGACCTCGAGCCGGAGGCGCCCCTCGCCGAGCACGAATCGCTCCTCGCAGGCGGACTGCTGCGTGGGCGGGCAGCCCTCGGGCTGGAGCAGCCGGTAGGTCGAGGCCCCCTGAAGGAACCCGTGGAGAGGAACCTCGTCCGCTCCAGAGCCGGCCGGAGTCGAGAGGATCGCCGCGAGCATCGCCAGCCCGAGCCGGCCCGTCACCGGACCAGATCCGCCGGGGGCGCTCTCAGCGCGCGCTCCGTGAACAGGTCCGGCGCGAGCTTGAGGTCGTAGCGCGTGTCCGAGAACGTCACCTCGGTGCGGTGACCGCTCTGGACGTTCGTCATGGTCCGCCGGGTGACGGTCCAGAACCCCTGCACCGCCTTCACCTCGTCGGCGGTGAAGACCCGCGCCAGGTCGCCCCGCCGGTCGTAGTACTCCTCCCGGAGCGGAAGCCCCGTGGCCTTCTCGATCCAGGAGCGTTTCCGGCTGAACTCCGCGCCCCCGGGGTCCTTGGGGACGCTCTCGACGACATGGGCGTCCCGTCCGCCCACCGTCTCCTCGCGGACGAGCCTGTGGGTGTCTTCCTCGGGCTCCCGGCCCGAGATGTCTTCGTAGCTGAAGTCCGAGCCCACGAAGCTGGTGTGCTTGTCGCTGGCCGCAATCCGGCGGACGAGCTTGAGGGCCGGGACGTATAGCCAGCGGTCGTCGTCGCGGCCGGGGTACTTCCAGATCAAGAAGGCCATCTCGCGGACGTCGGGCGGCCGGTGGAAGAAGAGGAAGTAGCGCTGCTCGCCCCCCTCCCGGAGGGTCCGCCGGGCCATGGTCAACTCACGGACCCGCTCCGACCCCTCCCGGGAGACGAGCCGCATGGTCACCCGGGTCCGCATGTCCGTGCCGGCGTAGTACATCGCGAGGTGGGCCCGCCGCATGATCTCCTCGCCCGAGGGCGCCTGGGCCGGGGCGGCGGAGGCGCTGGCGAACACCGTGATCGCGATGAGCCACCCGAGCGGGGCGCGGGTCATGGGCGCGTCTCCCAGAGGCCCTGGACGAGCCACCCGGGCGCGAGCGCGATCAGCGCCGGGAGGTAGGCGACGGTAGCCAGAGCCGACAGCAGCATGATGGCGATCATGAAGGCGCCGACCGTGACGTAGGGGGTGAGCGCGGCGAACAGCATGACGGCGAACCCCGAGGCGAAGAGCAGGGCGTTCCGGACGATCCCGCGCCCCGGCCGAGCGGCGGTCCAGACGAGGGAGCCATGGAGGTCGCCCGTTTGCCGGTAGCGCTGCTGGAAGCGGCTCACGAAGTGGATCGCGAAGTCGATCGCGAGGCCCAGAGACAGGGTTGAGAGGACCGAGATGGGCATGTCGAAGTCCTTGCCGACGAAGCCCACGGCGCCGTAGATGAGGACCACGGTGAAGAGGAGCGGCAGGAAGCTCACCGCCCCCCAGCGGAGAGAGCGGTAGTCGAGCATGAGGAGGAAGAACACGAGCACGCAGGAGGCGATGAATCCCTCGAGCATCCCGACGAGGACCTCGTCGTTCCACACCATGTTGAAGTAGGCGATCCCCGCCGGCCTGAGCTCTGCATCGAGAATCGGCCGCGTGGTCAGGTGGGCACGGACCTTGTCCAGGAGCGCCCGGGTGTCCACTGCATCCCAGCTCCGGAGCTGAACCACGAGGTTGGCCTTCTGGTAGGGGTTGTCCACCAGGGTGTTCAGCTCGCGCGGGCGGGCCGCCATCCCGAAGAGGAGGAGGGACTGGGCGACGGCTTCCTGGGAGTCGGGGATGACCTCCCGGGACGGGTCGTCGTCGTTGAGGACCCGGTGGACGCGCTTGACCACGTCCGCCACCGACAACGTCTTTCCCACCACCGGCTCGCGCTCGATCGTCCGCTGAAGCGCTTCGAGGGTCCGCAGGAACTCGGGGCGCGTCACGGCATCCGGCCGCCGCCCGTCCGCGACCAGGTACAGGGTGGCGGCGCCCCCCAAGTCCCGGCTCAGGTGGCTGTCAGCCACCCGGATCTCGCTCCCCGGCTTGAACCAGGCCACCATGTTGTTGTTGATCCGGATCCGCGAGATCCCAACCGCCGAGATCGCCACGAGCACCATCCCGGCCAGCACCACCGCTCCTTTCCATCTCACGCTCGCCTCCCCCACCCTCCCGAGCCAGGACGAGACGGGCTCCTCCGCCGGGCTCACCCGGCCCGGCCCGCCGTCACGGGCGAGCGCCAGCAACGCCGGGACCAGGGTGAAGCTCATGAGGAGGATGACCAGGGTCCCGACCGCCACCAGGAGGCCGAAGACCCGCACGGGGACGATGGGCCCGATGGCCAGCGACGCGAAGGCCGCGATCGTGGTGAGGTCCGAGAAGAGCACGGGCGTGGCCACCGCGTCCATGGTCTGGCGGATGGCTTCCCGCCGGTCCCTCGCCTCCCGGCGGCGGAAGGCGAACTCGTTGAAGATGTGCACGGTGTCGGTGGAAATGGCCATGAGGAAGACGGGGCTCATGGAGGCCATGATGTGGATGGGGACGCCGAGCCCGATGAAGAGCCCCATCGCCCAGACGATGGCCAGCATCGCCACCACCATGTTGGCCGCCACGAGCCACCAGCTCCGGAACATCCAGAAGAGGACGCCGCACATCAGCATTCCCGCCAGCGGCGAGAAGAGCGCCATCTGGCGGAACATTTCCGCGCCGAAGGTGTCACGCGCCACCGGGTCGCCCGCGATGTAGTAGCGCTCGGGCCCTCCTTCCTTTGCGGCCATCCGGCGGATCGCTTCGGCGATCGCCTTGCCGTTCGCGCCCTTGTCGATGGGGATGTACAGCGCGACGGTCCTTCCATCGGCCGACGCCAGGCGGTTCGCCACGAGCGCGTT
>CAZDYT010000351.1:0-4878 GCA_964509395.1 uncultured bacterium | reverse complement strand
TGCGCCATCTCGAAGGCGACCACGGCGCCGAACGATTGGCCGCCCAGATAATACGGGCCGGTCGGTTGTTTGGCGCGGATCGCCTCCAGGTAGTGGGCCGCCATCTCGTCGATGCGGCCTAGTGGGGCCTGGCCGCGGCTCAGGCCCCGGGCTTGCAGCCCCCACACAGGCTGCTCGGGGCCCAGGTACTGCGCCAGGCGGCGGAACGAGATGACGTTGCCGCCCCCCCCGTGGACGAAGAAAACGGACGCCGGCGGGAAGGCGACGCCGCGCTCGACGGCGCGCGGCAGCAGCGCCGTCGCGTCGAGGCCGGGCGGGAGCGTCACGAGGAGCGAGAAGCCGCCCATCGGCTCCGTCCAGGTCACCCCGTCCGGCATGTGGCGGCGGAGGGCCGCGAGGAGGGCCGCCCGGCGCCGGCCGTACTCGTCGGCGAGGCGGGCGACGTGGCGGTCCAGGAGGCGCCGCTCGCAGAACCGATGCACCGCCGCCTGGATGAGGGGGCTCGTGTGCAGGTCCGCGAGCTGCTTCGCCGCCGCGAGGCGCTCGACGACCGGCGCCGGCGCGACCAGCCAGCCGAGCCGCAGCCCGGGGAAGAGGATCTTGGAAAAGGTGCCGATGTAGAGGACCAGGTGCTCCCGGTCGAGGGCCCGGAGCGGGGTCGCCGGACCGTTCCCGTAGTAGAGGCTCCCGTCGAAGCCGTCCTCGACGATCGGGACCTGCTGGCGCGCGGCCACGTCCAGGATCCGGCGAGCGACCTCAGCGGCCATCCGGAGCCCGGTCGGGTTGTGGGCGCTGGGCTGACAGTAGAAGAACTTGGGCGCGTGCCGCTCGAGGAGCCGCTCGAGGATGTCAACCCGAGGCCCCGCGGGCTCCCACGGCACGGCCAGGAGCTGGGCGCCGAAGGCGCGGAACACCTCCATCGCCCGGGGGTACGTCGGTTGCTCGATCGCGACGACGTCGCCCGGGTCGACGAAGGTGCGGGCGATGAGGTCGAAGCCCTGCTGGGAACCGTTGACGATGAGGATCTCCTCGGGGCGCGCCTCGACCCCGAACCGCAGGAGGTACGTCGACAGGTACCGGAGGAGCGGCGGATAGCCCGCCGCCGGCGAGTACTGGAGGAGGGCCGCGCCGTCCTCCCGCACGACCTGGTTCAGGACGCGCCGGAACGCCTCGGTCGGGAAGAGCCCGCTGTCCGGCATGCCCCCGGCGAAGGAGATCAGCCCGCTCTTCCCGACGACACCGTGCGCGCGGTGCGGGTCGGTCCGGCCGATGATCCGGGCGCTCCGGGAGAAGAGCCCGGACCAGTCGATCGGCGGGCGGGGCGCCGAGCCGCGCTGCGCCGTCGCCAGGTCTGCCGCGCCCGCGCCGTCCCGCCCGGCGACGAAGGTGCCCTGGCCGACGTGGGCGTGCACCCACCCGCCCGCCACCAGCTCGTCGTAGGCGAGGGCGACCGTGGCCCGGTTCACCCCGAGCGCCCGGGCCAGCTCCCGGGTCGCCGGCAACTTCACGCCCGGCGCCAGGCGGCCCTCGGCGATCAGGCGCTCCAGGTGTGCCTGGATCTGGCGGGCGAGCGGGACGGGCTGCTCTCGATCGAGTGGAATGGCCACGGTCACCATGGGGGCCATTCTTGCACTGAATCGGCGACCGTCAAGAGCCAATTGGCTGGTTCCACACCTTGACGCGTAGACCGAGCCTGATCGGCCCTGTGGCGAGCGCGACGCGACCGTCCGAAAAAGCTTGGGGTTCTCCTCGACACAGTGGCAGATTACGGGTGGAGCGCTTGCCCATGTCCCGGGGTCCCGGGCCAGCCGGGCGGCGCCGCAAACGGCCGTGTAGCCCGTGGCCCGCGCCGTTAGCCTGTTCTCGCGGCTCTGGCTCTGCATCGTAGGGCCGATCCTGGCCGTGCGGGACGGGTTAGCCGCCCCACCCAACGGTTGGGTCACCGGCCTTCTGGTACTGGAGGTGAGCCTGAGCGCGGGAGGGCCTTGCACTGAGCTCGGGAAGCCGGGACGGAACAGCCTGTGGCAAACGCCGTCGCCGTCTCGCAGGCTACGCTAGCACCGCCTGTCAGCCGGGCGATGTACACCGTGTATTTCGGTCTGCGGGAAGCCCCCTTTTCCATCACGCCCGACCCGCGGTACCTCTACATGAGCGAGCGCCACCAGGAGGCCCTTGCTCACCTGCTTCACGGGAGCGCCGAAGGAGGCAGCGTGGTCCAGCTCACCGGCGAGGCGGGGACCGGCAAGACGACCCTCTGCCGGTGTTTTCTCGAGCAACTTCCGCCCCAGGTTGACGTCGCCCTGATCCTAAACCCACGGCTCACCGCCCGCGAGCTCCTTGCAACCGTGTGCGATGAGCTCGACATCACCTCCCCGGCCGGGACTACGAGCCTCAAGGAGCTCGTCGACGCCCTCTATCGCTACCTTCTCGATGCGCACGCGCGCGGCCGACGGACGGTCCTGATCATCGATGAGGCGCAGAACCTGGCCCCCGACGTCCTCGAGCAGATCCGCCTCTTAACGAACCTCGAAACCGCCCGAGAGAAGCTCCTGCAGGTCATCCTCATCGGCCAGCCAGAACTGATCGGGCTCCTCGACCGACGGAAGCTCCGGCAGTTCGCCCAGCGGGTCACGGCGCGCTATCACCTCTTACCCCTGTCGTTGCCGGAGACCCGCGCCTACACCCGCCACCGCCTGGAGGTCGCGGGCCAGACCCGGGCGATGTTCACCGAGGGCGCCATCCGCCACGTGTATCGCTTCTCGAAAGGCATCCCGCGGCTGATCAACGTCATCTGCGACCGCGCGCTCCTGGGTGCCTACGCCCGTGACCGGCACCACGTGGATGCCGCGACGGCGCGTCGGGCGGCGCTGGAGGTCTTCGGGCGGACGCAGAAGCCACGCCGCCGCGCTCTCGTCGCCCTGGCCGCCCTGGGCGTGCTCGGGACGGCGCTGGCCGGAGCCTGGGTCGCGCCGGGCGCCGGGCTGTGGCTCCGCGGCCCGAGCAAGCTGGCCGCGCTCCTCCCGGACGCCCCGGCGCCAGCGCCCGCCTCTATCACAGCGGCCCTGCCGCCGGCTGAGCCGCGCGGCGTCGGCGGCTCACCCGTCACGGACCTGGCCGCGAGCGCGCCGAGCCCCCAGCTGGCGCCGGTCAGGCTCGCCAACGTCCTTCTGGACCCCGCGGTCCACACTGATAAACAGTCCGCTTTTGCGAGCCTGTTCTCGCTGTGGGGCCTGAACACAGAGGGCCTCCCGGGAGGGCTTTGGTGTGGGCGAGAGCAGCGTGGGGGGGTCCAGTGCCTCTTTCGGATGGGCACCTGGAAGAAGCTCCGCCGGTTCAACCTCCCGGCCGTGATCGAGCTGGTCACCCCGAGCGGGGACAGGCATTACACAACCGTGACCGCCCTGGGGGCCGAGAGCGCCACGCTCAACTTCGGAGGGCAGGAGTTCACGTCTTCCCTCTCCGAGATCGACGTGCTCTGGGATGGTACGTTCATCGTGCTCTGGAAGCCGCCCCCGCTCGCGTCGATCCCAATCCAACCCGGCGCGCACGGCCGGGACGTACGGTGGCTCAGACAGCAACTGGCGGCGCTGCACGGGAGGTCACTGCCGGGAGGAAACCCGGACGTTTATGACGATGCGCTCTGGGCGCGGGTAGTTGCCTTCCAGCGCAGCCGCTCGCTCGTGGCGGATGGCGTGGTGGGGGAGGAGACGCTCGCGCAGTTGAGCCTTGCCCTCGGCGAGTCAGGCATCCCCTCGCTGTCAGATCCGACTCGGTAGCGAGGCCGCCGCGCGACTGGCATGTCCTACATCCTCGAAGCACTCCGGAAGGCTGAGCGAGAGCGCGAGCTCGTCCGGGTGCTGACGCCGGCCATCACGCATCAAACAAGCGTCCCGCGCCCGCAGCGGCGCTGGCCTTGGCTCGCCGCGGCCGGGCTCGCGACCGTGGCCATCATCGTCGTCACGCTGCTCCTACACCCGACGCCCACGACACTCGCGCCGAGCCGCCCCGGCTCGGCCAATACCCCGCAAGCGACGGCACCGGCGGCGGCGCCTGGGCCAGTCGAGCCGCCTCGCGACCCCCAGACCGCCCTGCGAGGGATCGAGCCCCGCTCGGCCGGGGTGAGATCCGGCAGTGCCGCTGCCGCCTCGGCGGTTGCGGACGCGTCGACGGTCCTGCCGCGGGCCGAGGCGCCGTCACCGGGAACCCGAACGACCGCGTCGAGCACTGCGCCCGGTCCACCGGCGCCGAAGTCAGGCGAGACGACCGGTGCGAAGGCGACGCAGTCCCTCGCCGCTCCGATGATACCGGGACCAGCTGGTAAGAAGCCCGTGTCCCGCAGCGGAGCCGATCGCCCGATCGGTCCCGCCAAGGCCTCCGTGACCGGGACGATCTCAGCCGAAGCCAAGCCAACCGATGACCAACCGATTGCTGCCAGGACCGCGCCCGCACCGCCGCGCGCTCCGGTGAGTACGAGCCGCGTCCCGGAGAAGCCAGCCGCGGGACCGCCGACCCTCGCCGAGTCCAGGCCCGGCGTGGCCGCCCCTCCGCGTCAAGCCGTCGCGGCAGCACCGCCACAATCCTCGGCTCCGGTCGCGACGCTCCGCGAGCCAGAGCCACCCGACCGCAGCACGCCGGTGCTCCCGGCCCTCCAGGAGCTGGCGCCAGCCGTCCAGGAGGCGGTCGGGCGAATAACCCTGGACGTCCTCGTCTACTCTGAGCACGCGCCCGAGCGCATGGTCTTCATCAGCGGCCGCAAGTATGTCGAGGGGCAGCAGGTCGACGGGAAGCTCGTCCTCGAGGCCATCACTCAGGAGGGGGCAATCCTGAGCTACCAAGGGCAGCGCTTCGTCCTGCGCCCCAAGATCAATCCGTACTTGT
>CAZDYT010000350.1:0-4884 GCA_964509395.1 uncultured bacterium | reverse complement strand
CAGACCGGGACGAATCCTGTCTGGCCTTGGACGGTCCGCGAGCTGTTTGCGTACGCTGCCGTCGGCGGCGCGCCCCCGGCCGCGCCGGTCGCCGACGGGCCCACGCTCGCCGGGGCGCTCCGCGCTGGCGGCGTGACGCGCCTCTACGCCGACCACGGCTGGGGGGCGCGGGTCGCGCTGGCGGATCCGGAGGTCCGGATCCTCCCGGCCAACCTCTGGCTCGACGCGTACGGCTTCATGGGGTCCCCGGAGGAGTTCTGGCCGCGCGTCCGCTGGGGCCCGGGATCGGGGGCGTTGCTCGAGGTCACCGATGCCGAAAGCTTCGCGGCGGTGGCCCGTGCCAGCGGCCTGGGCTTCACGGAAACCGCGCTCGGCGGCCTCGTGCTCTTCGCCTACGCCGCTCCGCCGCCGCGGCCGGGCCCGCCGCTTCCGCGGACCACCCTCACCGTCTCCGCCTCGCGGCATCCCGAGCGCGCGGCCCTCGCCGTCGACGGTGACCCGGCGACCCGGTGGGCGACCGCGCGACCGCAGGCGCCCGGCGACTGGGTCCGGATCGATCTCGGCGCGCCCCGGGCGGTGCGGGCCGTGCGGCTCTGGACGGCGCATCCGACCGACAGCCCCCGGGGCCTCGGGCTCGAGGGCTCGGAGGACGGCGCCACGTGGCGGCCGATCCCCGCCGACCTTCGGACCGAGGGTCCGCTCCGCTGGGGCGGGATCGCGCTGCTGCGCGACGGCGTCGAGGCGGTGCGCCTGGACTTCGCGCCCGTGCGGCTCCGCGCGCTCAGGCTCACGCTGACGCGCGGCGATCCCGTGTTCGACTGGTCGATCCACGAGCTGACCGTCTTCGCCGCGGACTGACGGGCCCGCCGGACGAGGGATACTCAGCCCACGCCCGCCCCGTCACCCGCGAGGCGGCTTCACGGGCACACCCAGACGCGCGTGTCACACCGTTTCCCTGGTGGGCCACGCCGATCGGGCGCCCCGCCTTGCTATACTGCCGGGGCGTGATCGTGCCTCAGCATCCCTCCGCCGCCAGACGGTGGCTGGTCGTTCTCGGGCTCCTCGCCGTCGCAGCCCTGCTGCGGGTCTCGACGATGTTCTACCACGACCTCTCGGGCGAGGACGCGACCGTAGCCCTCATTGGAAAGCACGTCCTCTCCGGCGAAGATTTCCCGGCCTTCTTCTACCGCCAGACCTACATGGGCTCGCTCAACGGCATCCACCTGGTGCCGGCCTTGTTCGTCTTCGGGCACTCGGTGCTGACAGTGCGGCTGAACGCGGTGGCGTATTCGCTCCTGTTCCCGCTCGGCCTGTATCTCCTCGGCCGCCGGGTGTTCGACGAGGCGACCGCGCGCGTTGCGCTCGTCCTAGCCGCGGTTCCGCCGTTCCTTCTGACGTACTGGAGCACCGTGGCGGAGCCCCATTTCGAGACCAACATCTTCGGCGTTGTTCTGCTCCTGCTCGCCCTCGCCGTCACGGAGGCCCGGCGCGAGCCGCGGTACCTCCGGGTGCTGTTCTGTTTCGGGCTCATGGGTGGGCTTGCGTTCTGGACGAGCTTCAAGGTTCTCGAGGTCCTCGTGCCGGCCCTGTTGCTGCTGTGGCTCTGCGACCCCAGCCTGCCGTGGCGCCGTGCCGGTGCCTTTTTTGCGGGAGGCTTCGTCCTGGGCAGCCTCCCGGCTTGGCTCTTCTACGCCGTCCCGGGCCACCGGGGCGCGGGCACGGTGACCTCGATCGCCTACCTGCTCCAGGTCCAGCCTGCGCCGTCCGTGAATCGGCTCCTCGAGCTGGCCACGACAGTCGCGCCCACGCTGCTCGGGACCTACTACTGGCCGGTGGACACCTCGGCTCGCCGGGCCGCTCTCGGCGTGAACCTCAGCGTGTATGCGGCCGCGTGCGCGCTGGCGGTGGCCTTGGCGCTGCGCCGGAGGTGGCGGGACGGAGCCGCGGCGGTAAGCGGCCGGGGGCTTTGGCTCCTCCTCCTCACGCTCGTCACCCCGTTTGCCATGCTCTATGCGGCCGGCTTCGAGGTGGGCTTCGACCACGAGAGCGCGCGCTACGTCCTGCCGGCCTACATCCCACTCCTCCTCTTCGTGGCTGCCCTCGTCGTCCGGGTCGGGCGGCGCTGGCGGATCGGTGCAACGGCGCTCCTCGCCTTCCTCCTCGCGTTCAACGTGTGGACGAACCTCGCGTTCGTGTGGCCCCTGAACCCTGCCGAGCGCGCCCGGCGCGCCGCGCACGTCGCCGTCACGGAGGCCCTGGGGCGGTACGTCGAAAGCCAGCGGCTCGAGGCGCTGTACGTGCACGACATGTTGCAGAGCCTCGCGTGGGCGTTTCGGCTGGACGCTCTCCGGGTTTCCGACGTCACGAGTGAGATCTACCTACCGAACGCTGTGGCCGCCGACGCCGCGACCCGCGTGGCCTATCTGGACGACGCCGCCTCGCAACCGCTCGCGACGGAGCTGGATGGGCTGGCGGCGTCCTACCGGAGTGCCGTTTTCGGGCCCTGGGTGCTGCTCGAAGACGTTCGCATCCCGCCACGGACATACCGCCTCATCCCGCGCACCGCCTGGCGGAATCGCGGCGAAGAGAGCCAACCTGCGGCTGTCGGCGACGGCGATCTGGGCACCTTCTGGGAGCCGAGTTCGGGGCTGTCCGAGGGAGCGGCCATGACGGTCGACCTCGGCTCTCCGTATTCGGTCGAACGTGTCCTCTGGTGGCCTTCCACTGAGCTGCGCGATACGCCGGCGCTCCTGGTGTCGGCTTCGTCCAATGGCCTGGAGTGGCGCCGGCTCGGCATGCTGCCGATCTCCGGCAGGCCGGCGTTCGTCGCCGGGGGTCGGCCCTTCTTCCGCCCGAGGAACGGCTGGCTCGAGCTGCGCTTTGGGCCCCGTCCGATCCGCTACCTGCGCTTCGCGCTCGCGGATTCCGCGGACACGAGACCGTGGGGCATCGGCGAGCTCCGGGTCTACGAGGGCGTGGGATCGCAGCCGGAGACGCATCTGAACGGCGGACGCCTGGCGTCGATCTTGCGGGCGCGGGGCGTAACCCGACTCCTCGCCGATCCAGCGCTCTCCGCGCGGGTGGCCGCGGCGTCCGGTGGGGGGATCCAAACGCTTCCCGCCAACGGGATGCTGGACAGCCACGGCCGGGCCCTGCCGCCCGCCCGCCTCGCGCATGTGGTCAGCCTCCGCGCCACGGACGCCCTGTTGGTCCCCCGCGAGGACGCCGAGGAGCTCGCCGCCCGGCTGACGTCGGCGGGACTCGCGTTCACGACCGAGCCGATCGACGACCACGTGCTCTTCCGGGTGTTCGAGCCCCTGGGGTCCCCCCGGCCGTGCCGGCGAACCCGCTGGCGCGTGTCGAGCGGCGTGCCAGAGGCGGACGGCCGGACCTTCCGGTACGTGGTGGAGGCGGAGCTCCAGGGGGCGCAGCGGGTGGTGGGCCTCCGGGTCGAGCACCCGCTCGTATCGGTCCGCCACGCCACCCTGCGCAGCGTCGCGGTCTCCGACGACGGCGCGCGCTGGCGTGCGGTCGCGGGGGTCCGACGGCTCGACGAGTGGACGTGGGCAGGACGGACGCTCTTCCGGTTTTCGGGCGGCGCTGAGGAGCTACTGCTGCCGCCGACCCCGGCTCGCCACGTCCGGGTCGAGCTGGAGCTACCATACCGGGGCGAGCGGGCCGTGACGCAGGTCTGCGCCCGAGGCGATCCCGTCACGTGACTGGTCGATCCACGAGCTGACCGCCTACGAGGCGGAGTGAATGGGTTATACTTTGGCGCATGCGAACGCTGGTCACGGGCGGCACCGGGTTCACGGGCAGCCACCTGGTGCGTCGGCTGCTCGGGCGTGGCCACGAGGTGCGGGTGCTCGACGCGGCGGCGGGGCTCTTCCACGCGGATCTCACCCGGCTCGGGGCGCAGATCACCCTCGGGAGCGTCACCGACGCCGCGCTGGTCGAGCGACTGGTCGCCGGCACGGACGTCGTGTTCCACCTCGCCGCGGCCTTCCGCCAGATCAACCTGCCGAACCGCGCCTACTGGGAGATCAATTGCCGGGGCACACGCGACGTCGCCGAGGCGTGCCTCCGCCACCAGGTGCGGCGCCTCGTCTACTGCTCCACCCAAGGGGTCCACGGGCACATCAAGGATGCGCCGGGCCACGAGGGCTCCCCGATCGCGCCCGAGGACTACTACCAGCGGACGAAATACGAGGGGGAGCTGGCCGCCTGGGATGTCGCCCGACACGGGCTCGAGGTGACGGTGATCCGCCCCATGGCGATCTACGGGCCCGGGGACCCGGGGCGCTTCCTCATGCTCTTCCGCGCCGTCCGTCGCGGGCGGTTCCTCATGTTCGGCGACGGCGAGACCTTCTACCACCCCTGCTACATCGACAACCTCGTGGACGCCTTCGAGCTGGCGGCCGAGGTCCCCAAGGCGGTCGGGGAAACCTACCTGATCGGCGACGACCGCTACGTCTCGCTCAACGAGCTGGTGAAGGCCACCGGACGGAGTCTCGGGGTCGAGGTGCGGGTCGTCCACCTGCCGTACGCCCCCCTCTGGATCGCGTCGGCGGTCTGCGAAGCCCTCTCGAGGCCCCTCGGGATCGAGCCCCCGCTCTTTCGGCGCC
The DNA here is from genome assembly GCA_964509395.1 of uncultured bacterium. Classification (GTDB taxonomy): domain Bacteria; phylum Methylomirabilota; class Methylomirabilia; order Rokubacteriales; family DASRDR01; genus CAZDYT01. The sequence continues at coordinate 259 of CAZDYT010000350.1, read as the reverse complement.
GGGCCGAGTGGTTCCGGCAAACGCGGGCCTTCACGACCGACAAGGCGCGCCGGGAGCTCGGCTTCGAGCCGCGGGTCCCGCTCGCCGAAGGGCTCGAGCGCACGGCAGCCTGGTACACGGAGCACGGCTACCTGTGACGGGATGTCCTTATGAGCGTGCCAGGCGGACTTGAGGGGAGTTCTCTCGGGGGGAGGCAGGCCCGAGCCGTTCGCCGGCCGATCAAGGCCGGGACGTCCGCGAGGCCGCAGGCCGAGCGCGT
>CAZDYT010000349.1:0-4884 GCA_964509395.1 uncultured bacterium | reverse complement strand
CGCGGGTTTCTCGGCCCAGATCGGGAACAGGACCGCGGCGGCGTGGCAGACGGCCGGCGTCACCACGCTCATCTGCGCCACCGGCCAGCCGGATGCGATGCGGATGATGGCCGAGCTGGTGCTCTAGCCGTCAGTCGGGCCGGGGGGATCTGCCACCCGCCGGGCGGGTGCCCGCCCCCGGGCCCCCCCTCCGGGTCTGTCCGCGCTCAGGCTGCTTTGGCGATTGCTGCTCAGGCGCTCTGGATCAGAAGAGCCGGCGGGTCTCCCGGAAGTCCCGGGCGCCCTCGATCTCGGCGCTGAGCGTGTCCAGGGCCTGCCGCGTCGCCGCGGTGTCCCCGTCCCGGGCGATCCGGTCCACCAGCTCCTGCGCCCGCTGCCCCCATCCGCGCGCTTTGGGCGTGTAGCCCCAGGGATCCGGCGCGGTCAGCTTGCTGCGCTGGATCGCGGACATGCTCGCAGGACTCCGAGCGGTAGCCGCCTGCGCGTCAAGCCTCGGCGGGCCACTCGACCCAGGTAAGGCGGGCGCTACGGGACGATCCGGATCCAGTCGCTCCCCGTGTAGTGCTGTCGCGTCGAGTCGTTGCCCGGCACGCTCGGAAGCGTCGCCGCATTCAGCACGGCCACCGTCGACCCGGTCGTGAGCTGCGTCTCGTCCGTCTGGATGTGGCAGACGAGGTCCGCCACCGCGTCGTCGTTGACGTCCTGCTCCTGGCACTGGAACCGGTTGGCCTTGCCCGCCAGCTTTACCCGCGCCCCGGCCAGGCGGCCGGTCGGTGATCGTGCGCGCCGACAAAGGGTTGTACGATCACGCGCTGGTCGAGTGGCTGGAGGATCAGCGGGCGGGCTTCGTCATCGTCGCCCGCCTGACCAGACCGATCAAACGCAAGTTGGCGCACCTGCGCTACACCCCTCCCAGCCCAGGCGTCGAGGTCGCCGAGTTCCGCTACCAGCCCACCCGGTGGCCTCACGCCTACCGCTTCGTCGTCGTCAGACGGCCGCAGCCCGAGGAGCCCAGCGAGCAACTGACGCTCTTCAAGCTCGGCAAGTATCATTACCAAGTCCTCGTCACGAACCTCCCGTTGCAACCGCTCAACCTCTGGCGCTTGTACAACGATCGCGCCGGGGTCGAGTTGCTCATCAAACAGCTCAAAGGGGATTACGCTCTCGGCAGCATCCCCGCCCGCCACTTCTTCGCCAACGAGACGTACTTCCATCTCTTGCTGCTGGCCTACAACCTGGTGAACTGGTTCAAGCGGCTCTGCCTGCCCCCGGACTTTCAGAACGCCACGCTGCAGAGCCTGCGCCACAAGATCCTCCTGATGCCGGCCCAGCTGCGCCGAACCCACAACCGCCCCCGCTTGGCGATGCCCGCCAGCGGTCCCCGAGAAGCAGCCTGGAAGTATGCCCTGCACCAGATCAAGACCCTCAAGCCGTGAAATCATCGTTTTTCACGCAGGATTCAGGATAACATGTCGCTCTTCTGATCTGACGAAGGATGCCGACGGAACCTAGGCGCTCCAATGCACGTTTTCTGGTCCCCTTCGCCGCCCCCGGTTACTCCGCTCGCCCCTGGCCCAGCGTGCCCAGACTGTAGCGCACCGCCGTCCCGCCCGGCAAGCGCGCCGGCCGGTCGCGGCGATGGGGGCCGGAACCCGGCCCTGAGGCTCGGTGGGCAGAGCTACTCGCGCGACGACCTCATCCTCAGCCCGGAGGAGCGGCAGGAGGGGAAGGACCCGTCGCGGTGGGTGGTCATGGCGCGGGAGCCGTGGGAGCTGGGCGCTTTGGCCGACAGCGCGCAGTGGCGGCGTCTCGGCGGTGAACCCGGCGTCCCGGCGTGGACGGATGACTTCTCGAACCTCTGGCGCGTCATCAGGTGGGAGGCAGGATAGCGGCCCCTGTACGGCCGGGCCACGCGGGCGTGAGCGCCTGCATGAGGACCTCGTGAACTTTCACGGACCGCTCCACCGTAGCCTGGTGGAAGTCATCCCTACCTCCTCGGTGGCGATGACAACCCGGGTGCTTGCTGGGAGCGGACAGATCATGGGCTCCAGATACTGCTCAAGTGGGCTCTTGACAGAGGCTCGTGGGCTCGCGTAGTATCCGCTCCGCATTCGCGGCAACCGCGTTTCTGAGGCAGCCATACTTCGAGCAAAGGAGGCACCCATGAAAGTGAACGTGGCACTTCGAGGCCGAGCAGGCTTCACCCTCATCGAGCTGCTGGTCGTGATCGCGATCATCGCGATCCTGATCGGGTTGCTTGTCCCCGCTGTACAGAAGGTGCGGGAGGCAGCCGTCAGGATGCAGCAGAATCCGCACCTGGCGGGCCTCGCCGGGCAAATCCTTGCCTTCACCGACGGGACTTCGGAGACCCCCGGGGCTTCAAAGAAGGCGCATAGCTTTTTCCTCAGCCTGGGGATGGACGCGGTCAAAGGGACGACGGATTCTGAGATGAACCTGGAATCCTTTGAGTCCTTTGAGTCCTTGAACTTTTTCTGCACTGCCGACACGACACTCCTGGGCTTTCAGGGCCAGATCAGCGAACTTCTCAACTCGCCGCATCTCCCGGCCGTCCAACGCAGGCTGCTGACGGACGCTCAGGACACCCTGAACCAACTGTCGGAGGCACAGGGGAGTCTGCATACGGTGCTCAAGGCTGTTGGGCGGTGCCCTCCTTTAGAGTTCCTATCCCCATAATCAGCTTATCCCGCTCCAAGGTGCTCAAGGCTGTTGGGCGGTGCCCTTCTTTAGACGGCGACTAACCGCCGAGCGTCCGGGAGGAGCCTGCGAGGCCTCTCTCGGACGCTGTTGGGTGGTGCCGGGTGTTCGTACATCGTCTGTCTGTGGATAGCCCGGATTAACGCCTGATTCATTAGCTGGTCCATGGGGAGTACGATACGCCACGTCGGTTCGGACATCCACCAGGACGCGATCACGCTCGCGCAAGCCGTCGGCTTCCTCTACTTGAGCGCTCCAAGCAGGTTGGAGAAACCGTCGGTCCAGAGCGGCGTGTCGGCATCGGGCCGCAGCGGTTCCCAGACCGTGACCGCCGGCTTGTCCGGGCCATGTGGCCAGACCAGGGGACCGAAATCCGCCTCGCGCCGGGCCAGGATTACCCACTCCGCCGGCAGCTTGCCCGGCGCGTCGCTGCCGGCGCTGTCGTGCCAGCCGCGGATCGCGAGCCGCGGCTGGAAGCGTTCGGCCAGCCGCGCCAGGATCGGCTGGAGACTGACGTAGCGATTGGAGACATGCAGGGCGATGACGCCGCCGTCGGTCAGCTTGTCGAGGTACAGGCGGAACGCTTCAACGGTCAGGAGGTGAGTGGGAATCGCGTCGGAGCTGAAGGCGTCGAGGACGATCAGGTCGAACGCGCGCGGCGGCGCTTCCTGCAGACGAATGCGGGCATCGCCGACGACGATGAGCGGCTTGCCGGCCGGGCATTCGGAGAGAAAGCGGAAGTAGTTCGGGTTCTCGGCGACGTCGCGGATGGCGGGGTCGATCTCGTAGAAGGTCCAGTCGTCGCCGGCTCTGGCGTACCAGGCGAGCGAGCCGGTGCCGAGGCCGACGACCGCGATGCGCCGGCCGGCGGGCGTCGGCTTCAGCCACTTCTCGAAGACATGGCCGATCGGACCCGTGCGGTGGTAGTAGGTGAGCGGCTCGACGCGGCCGTCGGCGTCGGTGCGATCGAGGCTTTGCTGCCCGTGGATCGTGTTGCCGTGATAGAGGACGCGGAACCGCTCGCCCGATTCCGAGCGGACGAGCGCGACTTTCAGCACGCCGAAGAAGCTCCGCTCGAGGTGCAGGAGTTTCTGGGTCGGGTTGACCGCCCCGGCCAGGAGCAACGCCGCGATCCCCAGCCCGAAGCGACGAGGCCGATCCATGAACGTGTAGACCAGCACGCAGGGCAGGCCGAACATCGCGCCGGTGCGCAGCGGCCCCGCGTCCATCTGCATCCACTCGGTGGCGTAGATCAGTCCGACCGCGAGGATCCAGATGGCGGCAGGCAGGAGGTAATCCCGCAGGGTGGCCGGCAGGGGCGCGACGGCCTGTTCGTCGCCGGGCGGCGCGGCATTGCGAATCAGGCAGGCCAGGACGAGCGCCAGCGGATACTCGGTCAATCCGGTGCGGTGAAAGATGATCGGCGCCAGCAGGGCGTTGAACAACCCGCCGGCGACGCCACCCACCGACAGCCAGAGGTAGAACTCGGTCAAGCGGTTCGGCGCCGGGCGGTCGCGGGCGAGTTCACCGTGGCCGATCATCGCGGCGGCGAAGAAGACGAGCAGGTGGAGCCCGACCAGTATCCAGGCGGGCAGCCCGCGCATCTCCGTCGCGCCGGTGAGCAGCACCAGCGTCAGGACGAGGGCGGCAATCGGAAACAACCGGTTGACCCAGTAGTGCGAGATCGGCGGCTTGCGCGCAAAGACGAGGACAAAGGTGAGCAGGTAGATCGCCAGCGGCAGCACCCAGAGGAGGGGGATCGGGGCGAGGTCGGTGGAGATGTAGGTCGTCGCCCCGAGCAGGAAGCTGGACGGCACGAACGCCAGCAGCACCCAGCGCAGCCGGCGCCGCCACGAGACTCGTGCATCGTCGCATGAGGCTCCCGCATCGCCGGCAACGGCGTCTGCGAGCGTGGCTGGAGGTCTGGTTGGCGCGTGGCCGCGCCACAGCGCGATCGCGCAGAAGAGCACCAGGACCGCGTACCCGCTGTACCCGAGCGCCCAGACTTCGCCCTGCCCTTCTAGCGGCAGCAGCGGTTCGATGAGCGCCGGATAGGCGAAGAGGGCGAGCAAGCTGCCGAGATTGCTCGCGGCGTAGAGGAAGTACGGATCGCGTGCGGCGGGATGACCGGTGTCCGCGAACCAGCGTTGCAGCAGCGGTCCGGTGGTC
>CAZDYT010000348.1:0-4895 GCA_964509395.1 uncultured bacterium | reverse complement strand
TGGCCCACGTGAGGAAGTGAGCGGCAATGAGGAGGCGATGACAATGACAGCATTCAGGGGTTTCGGAGTGGGCGTGATCCTGCTCATCGTGATCTTGGCGGTCACAAACTCCGCGCACGTCGGGTTTGCCCAGCAAGCCGGCAAGATCCGCTGGGACATTGTGACCTTCACTAGCTTCAGTCCCCCCTCCTTCAAGGAGGGCGGGGTCGCTGTTGCGTCCGCCACCGATGGTTCGCTTATCAAGCTCACGGGGTCCGGGACCTTCGGCCCGGGGGAGTCCGACCCGGTGACCGGGGGCGGAACGTGGGAGACCTTTGATGTGAGCAACAAGTCGACAGGGAGCGGCAAGTATACCGTCACGGGACTCGTCAGTTTCCAGCAGGCGCCGGGGACGCTCCCCCCCGCTATCAAGGACCAGATCGGCCAGAACGCTGACGCGCGGGCAGGGCTCGCGGTCTTGCGCACTGCGTATGCCAACACGGACGGAAGCGCGGGGGGGACGGGAATCCTGGTGGTGAGCTGTCACCTTCCGGTAGACTCGCCGCACGAAATTTTTGAAGGCGTGATTGCGTCGAAGGGGTTCGTGACGTACTTCAACCGCGTGCTCACCATGCCCGGGGTCGATGCGAATCGCACGGCCTTTCACCGGTAGACACGCGTTGCTGGTGCGAGTGGCTCAGTACCGCGCAGTGACGATGACCGGGGACGGTCGTGGCCTCTCGGCTGCGACCGTCGCCCCTGGGCCGGGAGGCACAGCGATGAGAACGGCACGACCGGCTATCCGATGGCTCCTGCTGGGCATGATGGGTGGAATTATGGTGGTTGGACCGTCACTCGGGGTCGCCCATGAGCGGGCCGAGGGACAGGGGTCGTACCTCTTGGGACCCGGCATGCCGACCGTCTTCACGTTCGACCATGGCTCGATGTCCTGCTCTGTTTCATGGGGGACTCTCGCGGCAGCTGGCCCTGGCCCGTTCAGCGATCCCCAGATGAAGCTAGACAAGGTGAACTTCGGCATGGTCGTGTTCAGCCTGAGCGTCAGAAGCTTCCAGGCGGTCGGTAGCCGCGTCACCATGAAGGGGCTCGCCCGCTCCATCACGACAGTCAATGAGAGGATCGCCGAGAACACGGTGTACGAGTTCACGGTGGAGGCGGTGGACGGCGGGCCACCCGCCCAGGACAGTTTCCGGCTGACCTTGCACGGGAAAGGGCTGATGTTTGATGGGCATACATTTGGGCCAGCGGCCGGCACAGGGCTCGTCGCGGGAGATGTGGTGATCCGTCCGTAGCCTGAAGAGCCTCAAGATTTTCGAGAACCCGCTCGCGCGTCGGTGAGCCGATGAGGTCCCGCACGAGACTCAACCCCGGTGCCCTGCTCGTCACTGTTGCCCTCGCCCTCCTCGCCGCGCCGATCGCCGCCGAGGCGCAGCAGCCGGCGAAGACCCCGCGGATAGGGATGTTACGGACGGGCTCACCTTCTGACCGCGTGGAGGAGATCGAAGCATTTCGGAAAGGCCTGCGGGACCTGGGCTACGTTGAAGGACAGAACATCGCCGTTGAGTTCCGATTTGCGGAGGGAAGGGAAGATAGGCTCCCTGATCTCGCAGCCGAGTTGGTTCGTCACAAGGTGGACGTGATCGTGGCCAATGGGGCGGTCGCAATCCGTGCTGCTCAACAAGCCACGACGACCATCCCTATCGTCATGGCCGAAGTTGGCGACCCCGTTAGGACCGGGCTCGTCGCCAGCCTCGCCCGGCCGGGGGGGAAACATCACGGGGTCAACCATCCTCGGCGCGGAGTTAGGCACCAAGCGCTTGCAGCTGCTTAAGGAAGCCGTTCCCAAGCTGTCGCGGGTCGCCTTCCTTTGGAACCCCGCTAATCCGTCGAACCGACTCCACTTCGAAGACATACAGGTTGGCGCTAAGGCGTTGAGCGTCATCCTGCAATCCGTGGAAATCCGAAGCCCCGACGGATTCGATGGCGCCTTTGCCGCGATCACCAGGGAGCGCCCCAACGCGCTCATCATGACCGCTGATCCCCTCCACCGGCTCCACGTAGGCCGGATCATAGAGTTCGCCGCAAGAAGCCGTCTGCCGGTGATGCACCAACTGAGGGAGCACGTGGAGGCCGGGGGCCTCATGTCCTACGGAGTGAGCTTGCCTGACATGTTCCGGCGTGCCGCCACGTACGTGGACAAGATCCTGAAAGGCGCGAAGCCCGCCGACCTCCCCGTGGAGCAGCCCACGAAGTTCGAGCTGGTGATCAATCTCAAGACCGCGAAGGCGCTCGGCCTGACGATCCCCCAGTCCGTGCTCATGCGGGCAGATGAGGTGATCGAGTAGCCGAAGCCACCACGGGCTCGCAGGTCGGGCTCCCTCGTTGCCGACGGGCTCCCCAGGCACGGCACGAGCACCCAGGAACCAGCCGTGCTCCACGGTGGCAATTCCGGCCCCGGTCCTTGGCAGCGGGCGAAGGCGGAGTAGGATAGGCGTGCCTGGAAGAGTTCGGGGTTGCCGACCCGCGGGGGTCAGGAGGGGACTGACCTCGAAAGGCCAGCGGTAGGCAAGGGTGGAGCGCTCCGGGCTCTTCCAGGCTCCCCTCGTCGTGCCCGCTCCGCCACCGGGCGAGAGGGTGTGAGCCGGGAGAGGGTACAATTCTCTCGTGCGCATCTTCTCCGGGATCCAGCCCACAGGCTCGAAGCACCTCGGCAACTACAGCGGCGGCTTCCGCCAGTACGCCGCCATGCAGGAGCTGGGGGAGGCGTTCCTCTGCATCGTGGATCTGCACTCGATCACCGCCGCCTACGAGCCCGAGGATCTGCGGACGCGGACACTCGACCTCGCGGCCATGCTGCTCGCGACGGGCGTGGATCCCGAGCGCTCGGTGGTCTTCGTCCAGAGCCACGTCACCGCCCACGCCGAGGCGGCGTGGCTGCTGGCCGCGATCACGGGCTTCGGGGAGCTCCGGCGGATGACCCAGTTCAAGGAGAAGGCCGACCGGCAGGACTTCGTCTCCGCGGCCCTCTTCACCTATCCCGTCCTGATGGCCGCCGACATCCTGCTTTATCAGACCGAGCGGGTGCCGATCGGCGACGACCAGCGGCAGCACCTCGAGCTGGCGCGCGACGTCGCGGTACGCTTCAACGCGCGCTTCGGGGAGACTTTCGCCGTGCCGGAGGGGGTCTTTCCGGAGGTCGGCGCGCGGATCATGGACCTCCAGGACCCGTCCCGGAAGATGTCGACCACGGGCGGCATGCCCGCGGGGACCGTCCACATCCTCGATCCCGCCGGCGCGATCCGGGCGAAGTTCAAGAGCGCCGTGACGGACTCGGGCCGGGGAGTGTGCCGCGCCCCGGACAAGCCGGGGATCACGAACCTGATCGAGATCATGTCCGTCGCCACGGGCGAGCCGCCCGAGGCGATCGAAGCGCGCTACGCCGGGCACGGCTACGCGAAGTTCAAGGCGGACGTCGCCGAGACCGTCATCGCCCTCTTCGAGCCCGTCCGGAAGCGCTACGAGGGGCTCCGGCGCGACCCGGGCGAGCTCGGGCGACTTCTCGCCCGCGGCGCCGAGCGAGCACGCGCGGCCTCGGCGCCCACGCTCCGGTGCATGTACGAGCGCATGGGCTTCGTCACACCGTAGCGAGCAGACCGTGAGCAGCCACGCGGGCCCGCCAGACGACTCGACACCCGAGCCGGGAGACGCCCCGATCCCGGAGCCGAGCTACGCCGAGCGGGCCCGGACGCTCGTCTACGTCGGGCGCACGGGGACGCTGTCGACCCTCTCCCGCAAGCACCCCGGGCACCCGTTCGGCTCGCTGATGCCGTACGCCATCGACGACCACGGCGGACCGCTCCTCCTGATCAGCACGCTGGCCGTGCACACCCAGAACCTCCAGGCCGACCCACGCGCCAGCCTGCTCGTGACCCAACCGGGCTGGAGCGGTGACCCCCTGGCCGCAGGGCGCGCCACCCTCATGGGCCGGGCCCGCCGGCTCAGCGGCGAGGAGGCCGCCGTCGCCCGGCCGACCTACCTCGCCCGCCATCCGCACGCCGCCTACTGGGTCGACTTCCAGGACTTCGCCTTCTACCGCCTGGAGCCCGAGGACATCTACTTCGTCGGCGGCTTCGCCGCGATGGATTGGATAGCGGCCGAGGCCTACGCCGCCGCGCGTCCGGATCCCCTGGCCGACGCGGCGGCGGGCATCGTCGAACACATGAACCGGGACCACCCCGACGCCCTCGTGCTCTTCGCCCGCGTCCTGGCGGGCACCGAGGCCGGCGAGGCGGTCATGGTGGCGGTCGACCGCCTCGGCTTCAAGCTCCGGATCCGGCGCGGCGACCGGGTCTCGAGCGCCCGCATCCCCTTCCCGCGCGAGGTCGCCACCGCGCAGGAGTGCCGCGCCGTGCTCATCGAGATGCTGCGGGACGCCCGCGCCCGCTTCGGCTGAGCCGCCGGAGAGGTTCGGGAAGGAGACGGAGCGAAGAGGACGGCGCCGCGCGCGACCAGCGTGAGCGCGCCGAGGGGGACGTGGTGGTAGAGCTCGAGCGCATCGTCCTCTCACCCGGCGACGTCGTCGCTCGAGACGAACAGGCTCTAGGCGCAGGCCAGGACCGTCTCCGGATCCGGTCAGGGCCGCATGCCGACGCTAGAAGGAGACCATGGCCGCGATCGCAAAGGTCACGAGCCGGAGCGCAAGAATCACCGGGTCGACCCCTTCCGGTATCGGCTAACGTCCACCTTCACCGGCGGTGCCGAGCGACGCGAGCCCCGGTACGCTAGAAGCTGCAGTTAGCCGCCACCCCGAAGTTGAGCGCGGATGACCCCTGGATCTCGCCGGCCATGAGTGCACGCAAGAACAACCACGAAGTTCTCAAAGACTCGGTACCACAAGA
>CAZDYT010000347.1:0-4903 GCA_964509395.1 uncultured bacterium | reverse complement strand
CCGGAGGGGGGCGGAGCCCCCCTCCGGGGATCTAGCGGAGGATGCGGTTGACCTTGCGCTCCGCCTCCGCCAACGCCTCCGCGGCCTTCTTCCGGCCGAGCAGTGTCGCCTGCACCTCGGAGTAGAAGGCCTCCTTGATCTCAGCGTCCTTGGCCTGCGGCCACGTCGCCACCAGCTTTTCCAGGTGCTCGAGCTGGGTCCTGAGCACCGCCGCCCCGAGCGGCTCTTCCTTTCCGAAGTACTCGAGGATCTTCGCGTCGGCCTTCGTGACGCCGCTCAGGACCTTCTGGGTGATGCCGAAGGTGTAGGCCCACTTCTCGTTTGTCACCATCTTGACGAGGTCCCACGCGACGTCGGGATGCTTCGTCGACTTCGAGATGCCGAGACCGTGGGAGTTGGGCGTGGCGAAGCCGCCCGGCATGTGGGCCACCCCCAGGGTGTCGGCGTTGATCCACGAGCCGGACCCCTTGACGTAGAAGAACGCCGGCGAGTGGGCCTGGTAGAGGCCGACCGTGCCCGCGGCGAACGCCCCGTTCGGCTCGACCCATCGTCCCGTCCAGCTCACCTTGTTGATCACGCCGTCGACCGTCGCCTTGGCGAGCGCCTCCAGGGCCTTCACCGCCGCCGGCGTGTTGAAGGCCGCCTTCCTCCCGTCCGGCGTCAGCAGCTCGACCCCGTTCATCGCGAAGAGCGACCAGTAGAGCCAGTCGAAGTTCAGCGTCATGAAGCCCGACTTCTCGCCCTTCGTCATCTTCCGGGCGTAGTCCATCAGCTCGTCGAAGGTCTGGGGTGCGCGCGTCAGCCCGGCATCCTTCATCATGGTGTTGTTCATGAAGAGGAGCGTCTTGCTGATGTAGAAGGGGACCATGTAGTTCTTCCCCTGGTACACCCACGTGGCGAGGAACTTCCCGTTGTACGAGTCCCTGACCTGGGGGTCCCGCGCGAGATAGGGCGTCAGGTCGACGAGCCCGCCGTTGGCGGCGTACTCGAGCCAGAGGGCACCCTGGACGTCGATGATGTCCGGCGCCGTGCCCCCGACCACCTGGGTCTGGTAGAAGGTCGCCCACTCGGTCCCCTTCTTGTCGAGCCACTCGACCTGGACGTCGGGGTGGATCTTCTTGAAGTCCTCGATCCAGCCGTCGATCTTCGGCTTGTAGACAGGGATGTTCCAGGTGAGCACGCTGATCTTCTTCTGGGCGCTGGCCGGCTCGACGAACCCCCCGAGGGCGACGAGCCCCGCGAGCCCGCCGGCCGTGATCCATCGTGTCAACGCCATGGTGAGCCTCCCTTGAGTTGGGGTGAGTGCCATTCGACTCAGAAGCGCAGGGGAACTTCCCGCCCCTCGCGGAGCGAACGCTCGGCCTCCTGGCAGACGATCACGCGCTTGCGCGCCTCCTCGCCGGACACCAGCGGACGCCGCTCGCGGAAGGCGACGACCGTCTGCTTGACCTCCTCCTCCAGCTCGAAGAGCTCGCCGGACGCGGCGAGTGGCAGCGTCTCGCAGCGGCTCTGGCCGCGCCGCTGCACCTTCAGCTCGAACGTCGGATGGGGCGTCCGGTCCATGGTCCCCGACCACCACGATCGGACCGCGCCCTCCGTGCCCACGACCTCCACCACGTGGTGGTGCTCGAACCCGCCGAGGGTCTGGGTGATGACGGCGTAGAGCCGGCCCGGGAAGCGCACCACAGCCGTGAAGTTGTCAGACATTCCCGCCGCGCGCTCCTTGGCGTTGCCGACGGCCAGAATGGAGACCGGGTCGCTCCAGCGCTCGAAATACCACATCACGAAGTCGAAGAAGTGCACCGGTTCCTCGAGGATCCACGATCCGACCCTGTTGGGCACGTAGCGCCAGCCGCCGGAGCCCGGGCGGTACGGGAAGCGAAAGAGGCTGACGAGCGCGTACATGGGCTCCCCGATCTCCCCTTGGTCGACGAGCTGTTTGATCGTGCCCCACTGCGTCGAGAGACGGAACTCGTGGCCGACCGAGAGGACACGCCCGCTCGCCCGGGCCGCGGCGATCAGCCGGTCGCATTCCTCGGGGCTCGGCGCCATGGGCTTCTCGAGGAGCACGTCCTTGCCGTGCTCGAGCGCAGCGACGCCGATCTCGGCGTGGAGGTGGTTCGGGACGACCAGGTCGACGGCGTCGACGCCCGGCTCCTCCAGGAGGACGCGGTAGTCCCGGTACACCGGGACGTCCGGGTGGTCCTCCCGAGCCGCTGCGGCGGTAGCCTCGCTGGCGCACGCGATGGCGGCGAGCGTCGCACCCGGCGCCTTCCGGATGGCCGCCGCGTGATGCTTCCCCCAGAGCCCGTACCCGATCAGCCCGAACCGCACCTATCGCCCTTCCTCGCCGAACACCGCCGCCGTGCGCAGCCGCATCGCGCGGTCGTACGCCGTCACGGCCGCTGGATCGAAATCCCGGACGGGCCGGGGCTCCAGCTCGAAATGACCGTACCGGTCGCGGCCCCGCACGAGGAGCGCGCTCGCGCGTCCCGCCGCCGGCTGCATGACGGGCGCCATGTACCGGATCGCGTAGCCGAGGCGGCGCCGGTCCGAGCGGTTTGGAGGCGAGCTGTGGACCGTGCGCAGGTGGTGGAGCGACATCTCGCCGGCGCGTAGCACGACATCGACCGCCTTCGACGCGTCGATCTCGAGCGCCACCGTCTCGCCCCGCGACAGGACGTTGTCGGGGTCGAAGGTGTCGCGGACGCCTCGAACCGTCGCCGGCAGGTCGCCGCCTCCTCGGCGGAGAGAACGCGCACCGGGAAGAGGTAGCCGTGCCGGCTGTAGCGCTCGATGTCCGCGACCGTCAGCGCCTTCGGCATCCCCTCCCCCGGGCGTCGAACACTCTCGCACAGCCCGAGTCGGCGCGCAAGAAGCCGCCGCAGGCCCGAAGAGTCCGTGAGCGAATCACCTGACGCCAGTTTCGGCGCCTCCCGCCCACGGCTATCCGCCCGCGCTTGGTATTCCACTCCGGCCGCCGCAGCCCTCCCCGGGGGAGGTCCGCCTCCAGCGCGGGGCCGGCGTCAGCGGGCTGGCGCTGGACACGGCCCGGCTCGTCCGGCCTGCTGCAGGGTCTCTCGCTCCCCCGCTCAGAGTCTCAGACCCGACACCACGTACTTCTGGGCGAACAGCGTGACGATCAGGGCTGGGACCATCGCCATCACGGCGGTGGCGCTCATCAGGTGCCACTCGACGCCCAGCTCGTGCACGAACTGAGCCATGGTCACGGTGAGCAGCGGGGTCTGGCTCCCGGTCAGGATCAAGGCGAACAGGAACTCGTTCCAGGTGAAGAGCCACGCCAGGATCGCGAGGGCGACCACCCCGGGTCGGGCCTGCGGGAGCACGATCCGGACGAAAGCCCCCCAGTGGGAGCAGCCGTCGATGTAGGCGGCCTGCTCCATCTCGGGTTCCACCCCGTCGAAGAACCCCTTCATCACCCAGCTGAAGAAGCACACGTGGACGGCGACGTGAGGGAGGAGGAGCCCCAGGTAGGTGTCGAAGATCCCCAGCTCCTGGGTCAGAAGATAGAGCGGCAGCACCCAGGTGATATAGGGCACGGTGCGGAAGAGGTAGATGGTGGTGAACCAAATCCGGTTCGTCGCGCCCTTGAAGCGGGAGAGCATGTACCCGCTCAGCACCGTGACCTGGAGGGAGAACACGGTCGCCAGCATCGCCAGCACCGCGCTGTTGACGAACGACTCCTTGATCTTGGGCGCCCGCCAGGCCTGGGCAAAGTTCCGGAGCGTCAGGTGGGAGCCGCGGTGGACGTAGAACACCTCGGACTCCGGCCGAAGCGACGTCAGGACCAGCCAGAAGACGGGGAAGAGCATCAGCGAGAACAGCGCCAGGATGCCCAGGCCGAAGAAGGCCCTCTTCCAGCCCTTCTTCACCGCGAGACTTCCGTCACGTACGAGAGGCCGAGGTACAGCATCCACCCGACCATCATGATGATGATCGCGCCCACCAGCGAGGAGGCCGCGCCCATGCCGAAGTTCAGGAACACGAAGGCCTCCTTGTAGGCGTAGATGCTGAACACCTCGGTCGCCCGCCCCGGCTCGCCCTTGGTGATGGTCCACACCGTGTCGAAGACGCGGAAGGCGTCGATGGAGCGGATCACGATGGCGACGAGCAGCACCGGGCGGAGCAGCGGCAGGGTCACGTTCCGGAACACCTGCCAGGCGTTGGCCCCGTCCACGCGCGCGGCCTCGTGGGGCTCCCGCGGCATGGTCTGGAGCGCGGCCAGGATGATCAGCACATAGAAAGGGGTCTGCAGCCAGACGTCGGTCAGGATGACGATGAGCAGCCCGAGCCGCGGATGCACCAGCCACGCGACGGGCTTGAACCCGAGCGCGGTGACGAGCACGTTGGCGATCCCGAACTGGTCGTTGAAGATCCACGCGATCATGATCGACGCCACCACCGGCGCCACCATGAGCGGGAAGACGATGGCGGTGCGGGCCAGGCTCCGTCCCCAGAACCGGCGGTTGAGCAAGACGGCGGTGCCGAGGCCGAGGATGACGCCGCCCGCCACCGAGAGCAGCATGAAGGCGAAGGTGTTGAACAGGACGACGCCGAGGAAGTGGGCGTCGGTCAGGACCCGGCGGAAGTTCTTGAAGCCGATGAACGGGTGCTCCAGATCGGTGAGGGAGTAGGCCCGCAGGCTCGCATCGACCCCCATCAGGATGGGGAGGACCTGGAACACCAGCAGGACGAGGGCGGCGGGGGCGATCAGGCTGAGGACGAACCGGCGCCGCTCCCGGAACAGCGACGCGGCGCGCGGCGGCGCGGCGGTGCCGGCCGCGGCCGCCCGGGACGCCGCGGAGCCCGCCGCGCCGGCCGAGACGTTCCTCGGCCCGCTCAGCGGGCCCCGCGGCGACCGGGGATCGACCATCGAGTCCGG
>CAZDYT010000346.1:0-4905 GCA_964509395.1 uncultured bacterium | reverse complement strand
GCGGGTCATGATCTCGGCGACGGTGAGCCGGTCGAGGAGGTAGGCCAGCTCGTGGGCCTCCAGGCTCGTCGCCGGCGAGGCCATCGCCCGCTTGAGGTCGCGGTCCGAGACGATCCCGATCAGCTCGCCGCCCTCGACGACGGGGAGATGGCGGATCCCGCGCTCCCGGGCCAGTCGGACCGCCTCGGGCAGCGTCGTCTTCGGCGGGATCGTGGTGACCTTGGGTTGCATGATGTCCCGGACCAGCATCATCGGCCTCCTTCGTCCTGCGTCTCCCGAACGGTGAGGACGGAGCACGGTGCCGTGCGGATCACCCGGTCGGCCACGCTTCCCAGGAGGAAGCGCTCGAGCCCGCCGCGCCCGTGGGTGCCCATCACGATCAGATCCACGCGCTCCTCCCGCGCGACCTTCACGATCTCCTCGTGGGGCGCGCCGGTGCGGAAAAGCCAGCGCGCCGCGAGCCCGTGCTCCCGGATCCGCGCGACGCGTTCTTCCAGCGTGGCCGTGGCCCACTTCCGCTCGGCCTCGTAGACCTGCTTGACCCCGCTCATGTTCAGTAGCCCTTCGCCGTAGAGCGGCGCCTCCACGGCGACGTGGAGGAGGATGACTTCCCCGCCGATGGCGTGGGCGAGCCGAATCGTTTCCGCCTCGGCCCGGTCGGCGCACGCCGAGAAGTCGGTCGGATGCAGGATCCTCATCGCGCCTCTGCCCCCTTTCCTGCGGGCCCGGGCAGGCGGTCGGTCGCGCGGGGACGGACCAGCCGCTTCCGCGCCTCCTCCAGGGCGAGCATCGCCGGCGGGAAGAGGAGCAGGAGGCGCCACTCGGGGACGCCGAGCGGGGCGAGCCCGACGACGCGCGCCAGCGGCGGGACCAGGATCAGCCCCGCGAGGATCCCGATCTCGGCGGCGATCCCGAGGAGCACGAGCCGGTTCGTGAAGAGGCCGATCCCGAACACGGACTCCCGATCCGTCCGGCACGCGAAGACGTTGCCGACCTGCGTCGCGACGATGCCGGCCAGCGTCATCGTCGTCGCCCGGCGGTAGAGCTCGCCCGAGGCGGCCAGCGGGAGCCCCGGCCGCCAGCCGGCGACCCAGTACGTCCAGAAGAACCCGAGGAGGGAGAGCGCCGCCTCCGCCACCCCGAGAAACGCGTAGGCGTGCAGAAGGCGCCGCGCCCCCAGGAGGCGCTGGCTGCGCGGGCGGGGCGGCCGGTCCATGATGCCGGGCTCGGGCGGCTCGGCGCCGAGCGCCAGCGCGGGCAGGACGTCGGTCCCGAGGTCCACGGCGAGGATCTGCATCACGGTCAAGGGCAGGGGAATCGCGAAGAAGACGAACGCCAGGAACGGCACCAGCTCCGGGACGTTCGAGGCGAAGATGTACGTGATGAACTTCCCGACGTTCGCGTAGATCGCGCGCCCCTCCTGGACCGCGGCCACGATCGAGGCGAAGTTGTCGTCGGTGATGACCATCACCGCGGCCTCCTTGGCCACGTCGCTCCCGCGCTGGCCCATGGCCACGCCGATGTCGGCGCCTTTGAGCGCCGGCGCGTCGTTGACGCCATCGCCCGTGACGGCGACCACCTCGCCCCGCGCCTTGAGCGCCCCGACGATGGCGAGCTTGTGGGCGGGCGAGATCCGAGCGAACAGGACGCCGGGCTCGGCGAGGAGCCCGCGCAGGGCCTCTGGCGAGAGCCGCTCGACTTCCTCCCCCGTGACGACCTTCTGGACGGGGAGCCCGATCTGGCGGGCGATGGCCTGGGCCGTGAGCCCGTAGTCGCCGGTGACGATCACGACCCGGATGCCGGCCCGGCGGCAGAGGGCCACCGCGTCCTTCACCTCCGGTCTCGGGGGATCCCAGAGCGCCACGAGGCCGAGCAGCGTCAGCTCGCGTTCCACCAGGGCCGCGGGCTTCCCAACCAGGGCGTCGGGGAGCGGCCGGCTCGCGATGGCGAGGAGCCGCAGCCCTTCCGCGGCGAGCCGGTCGTGGTCGGCCAGGATCGCGCGGCGAAGCTCGTCGGTGAGGGGCGCGGTGCCCCCGTTCCATCGGGTGGCTCCGCACAGGGCGAGGGTCTCCTTCGGCGCGCCCTTGACGTAGGCCACGGGGCCGCCGTCCGTGGCGCGGACGAGCGTCATGCGCTTCCGGAAGGAGTCGAACGGGTAGGCGGCCACGAGCGGGCGGGCCTGGCGGACTTTTTCGGGATCCACGGCCGTCCGCGCGCCGGCGGCCAGGAGGGCAACCTCCGTCGGGTCCCCGTGCTCCGGCGTCGCCTGGGAAGCCAGGATCGCGGCCTCCAGCAGCTCCCGGCGCTCCGTCGGGCTCTCACCCGGGAGCGCCGCCGCGTCCACGGTCCGCCCCCCGATCCAGATGAAGCGGACCGCCATCCGGTTCTGGGTGAGGGTCCCGGTCTTGTCGGTACAGATCACCGTCGTGGCGCCCAGCGTCTCCACCGCCGAGAGGCGCTTCATGAGGCTCCGCTGGCGCGCCATGCGCTGGACCCCGAGAGCCAGCGCCAGCGTCAGGGTCGGGAGCAGCCCCTCCGGGACGTTGGCGACGATGACCCCGAGGGCAAAGAGCAACCCGTCGGAGACCGGGAGGGTCCCGATGGTCACGCCGAGCAGGAAGAAGCTCGCCCCGAACGAGATCGCCAGGACCGTGACGATTCGGGTCACCCGCGCCATCTCGCGCTGGAGCGGGCTCGGCTCCTCTGGCACGGCCTGCGTGAGGTGCGCGATGGCGCCCATCTCGGTGGCCATGCCCGTGGCGGTGACGACGAACGTCCCGGTCCCTGCCATGACGCCGGTGCCGGCGAACACGCGCTCCGGTCGCTCGGCGAGGGGGATCCGGCCCGTGTCCCCCTCGCCGGCCGGCCGCTTGAAGACGGGCTGGGACTCGCCGGTGAGCGCGCTCTGGTCCACGCGGAGGCTCGCCGCCTCCAGGAGCTGGCCGTCGGCCGGCACCTGCGTCCCTTCGTCGAGCCGTACGACGTCCCCTGGGACCAGGTCCGCGGTCGGCAGGCGCGCCTCGTGGCCATCGCGCACGACGGTGATCCGCCGCGGAAGCAGCTCCTGGAGCGCCTCGACCGCCCGCTCGGCCCGGTACTCCTGGAAGAAGCTGAAGACGCCGTTGACCAGGGTCACGGCGAAGATCGCCCAGCCGAGCTGGGGCATCCCGGCGAGGAAGGCGAGAGCGCCGCCGACCCATAGAAGGAGGGCGAAGAAGCTCCAGAACTGCTCGATGAAGCGTAGCGCGAGCGGGCGGCGGCGGACCCGCTCCAGCCGGTTCAGCCCACACGCCTCCTGGCGCCGCGCCGCCTCGCTGGCCGTCAGCCCTGCGGGCGTCGAGCCGAGCAGCAGGAGCACCTCGGGCCCGGAGAGCGCGGCCTCGCCGGCGACCTCTTCCGCGGCGGCGAGGGCCGAGACCAGCTCCTCCCGCGTGGTCGCCGGCCGGGCGCGCTCCCGGAAGCCCGGGGCGGAGAGGCAGGCCCGGAGCCTGGCGAGGAGCCGGAGGGCGTGGCCGCTCTCCCGGATCGGCACCGACAGCACCACCACGAACTCGGTCGCGGTCGCCCCCGCACCGAGGTCCGGGGCGTGGGGGAGATGGACCCATCGAAGCCCGATGCTTCCGGTCGCCCCGGTAAGCGCGTGGATCAGGGCGGCACCGGGGGCGAGCGGGAGGAGGCGCCACTCGCCGCGGGGGTCGAGACCCAGCGCGTCGCCGAGCTGCGAGAGCGAGCCGACCTCGGGGGCGAGGCGGATCGGGTCCCCGGTGAGGGAGGGCGAGAGCGCGAGCTGTGGCGGCACCGTCCGTCCCGGGCTCGATGCGCGTCAGCGCTGGACGGGCGCCGCGAGCCCGGACTCCCGCCGGTCGGGCGGGCCGACCTCTCCCGAGGGCCGCGACGAGGACGACTCCGGGTCGCGTCCCTTTCGATGGCGCCTGACCCGAACCTCCGTCCCGACCAGGCCCGGGGCCGGGATCACGACCGGGCGAAGCCGGAGTCGGCGTCGTGGCACGGCGCCTCGACGGCCGGGACCGACGCGGCCGGCTCGGGTGCCGGCCGGCGCAGCGACTTGACGGTCAGGGCGTTCACGAAGGCGCGGAGGAGGTCGGTCTGGGTGAGGATGCCCACGACGCGCCCCTCGTCGAGCACCGGAAGGGCGCCGATTCGATGCTCGAGGATGACGGCGGCCGCGGCCTCGATGGCCCGATTCGCGCCGATGGTGATGACCCGCCTGGTCATCACGTCGCCCACGGTGAGCTTGGCCAGCAGGTAGTTGATCTCCCAGATCGAGAGGCCGCCGGGGAGGGCGGGCAGCTTCAGCCGCAGATCGCGGTCGGTCACGATCCCGACCAGCTCCGTCCCCTCCGTCACCAGCAGGTGGCGGATGTGCCGGTCCTGCATGAGCTTCCGCGCCTCGACGGCGGGGGTGCCCGGGGGCACCGTGATCGGCGACGGGGTCATCCAGTCCTTCACCTGCATGAGAGCCTCCTCCTCCTGCGTGACTCTTGCGAGGGCGCCAGGCGCTGGAGCCGCCGGGCGAGGTACACCACCTCCTGGACGCGGATCCAGGGGTCACCCTCGTGCGTGTCCAGGGTCAACTCCGCCTCGGGCGACACCTCGTACGGCACGTCCACTCCCGGGACCGTCGCCCCGGGCTGCTGGCTGTGGGCGTAGATGCCCGGGGGCGCGTGCCCCCGGCGCCGGTGCTGCTCGCGCTCGCGACAGACCTCGAGCGGACAGCGGAGCTGAACCTCGGCAAAGCCGGGGATCAGCTCCCGCGCCAGCGCCCGCCAGGCGCGGCGGTGCCCCGTGGCGTCGACGAGGACCGGCACGCCGGCCTCGACCAGGAGCTTAGTACTCTGTGACATAATTATGATGCCGTATTTATTTCGGCAGACCCGGTGTCCT
>CAZDYT010000345.1:0-4918 GCA_964509395.1 uncultured bacterium | reverse complement strand
GTCGTTCGGGGTTCGCGAACGGGCTGGCCGGCCGGGCGGAGGAGGCTCGCCGGCACGGAACATCTTGCGTGCAGCGATCTTAGTCCCCTGCAGAGTCGAGGTCAAGGGTGGTCACCGGCTGCTCGCCTTTGCTGAATCGAGTTGGCTCCCCGAGGGCCTCGGGTGATTCGAACAAAATTCGGCTGGGCGGCGTTTTCAGTGCACCAAGGCACAGCCGCCGCTCCGCCCTTGACAGGCTGCGGCGAATCTCTCACGCTAGGGGCCGGCTCTTGATAGACTGAGCTGGAGGGGCACCATGGACCGAATTCTCTCGCATCCCAAGGCCATCGCCGAGCTTGGGGAGAAGATCTACCACGAACGGTACCGGGCTGCCTTTGAAGCGGTCCACATGGGCCAGTTCGTAGTGATCGACGTAACGACGGGGGAAGCCTACCTGGGGCCGACAGCAGAGGCCGCCTACGAATCGGCTCGCCGTGCGGCTCCACGCGGCTTGTTTCACCTGGTCAGGGTCGGCGAACCTGGAGCGTTCCGCGTCAGCTACTCGTCCGATGCCCACCTGGACTGGGTTTTTCGGTAAGTCAGGTTCGCCCACCGTCCGGCTCACCGTCTCCGGCGTCACTCCAGGCCAAGAGTTTGACGCCATCATCGACACGGGGTTCACGGGATTTCTCTCGATGCCTCTGATGCAAGCGTTCCCTCTTGGGCTGATTCTATTCGGCACGACGACCGTCGTGCTGGCCGACGGCTCCACGGCCTACAAGCTCACGGCGTTCGGGACCGTCCGCGTCGGCGGAGAGGCTGAGCACGGCATCATCATCCTCGCTATTGACAATCCCCCTGGGGGGTGGCGCATACTCCCGCCGTCGTCTCCCGGGGTCGGAGGAAGAATGGAAAAGCGCCTGCTGGGAGCCTTCCGACGCTCGCGCCGCGTCCCGTGACAGATCCAGAAAAGCGAGCTCAAGGTGCCGCTGAACTCGAAGAGCCGATTTCTCACGACGCGATATGCAGAGACCGGCACCAGATTCCTCGTCTCCCCGCAACCCGAGGAAGTCAACGGCTTCGAGCCCGAGACCGTGCACGTCAGGGCGGCTCCCGGCACGATCCGGGCCGGCCCGCAGGACGAGGGCATTTACGTCGTCGACGCCGAGGCCAAGGTCCCCTACGAAGACTCGGGGGACTGGCCCCCCTACACCGGACCGAGGCGCCCGGCCGCCCAGCCCGATGCCGAGGGGCATTTCGATCACATCATGCCGGAGGACGACACGTTCTCTTCGGCCACGGTCTTCGCCACGATCCGGCTCGTCCTCACGATCTGGGAGCAGTATCTCGGCCGGAAGGTCCGCTGGTACTTCCGCGATGCGTACCCTCGCCTCGAAGTGATCCCGAGGGTTCTCGTGGACGGCAACGCGATCTCCAAGTTCGGCTACATCGAGTGCGGGTTCGCGAGCCTGAAGAGGCGGTCCGGTCCGTTCTGTCAACACTTCGACGTGGTCGCCCACGAAGTGGGACACATGATCCTGAAGGACGTCATCGGCAATCCGCCCTACCGCACGCTCGAATTCCGGTCCCACGAGGAAGCGGCCGCGGACCTGGTGGCCATGGTCGCGTTGCTGCACTTCGAGTCCGTCGTGAAGCACCTCTTCGAAGAAACCCACGGCAACCTCTATTCGAGCAACGTGCTGTCCCGCACGGTGGAGTTGAGCCGGACCAAGCAGCTCCGCAAGCTCTTCAACGACAAGGCCATGCCGAACCTGAGATGGGACCCCGATCCGGACTACTACAAGTACGAGCTGGCGGCCCCCTTCAGCGGCGGCGCCTATGACATCTTCGTCGAGATCTACGAGCAGGACCTCGTGCGCCGCGGCGCCATTCCGCCAAAGCTCGCGGAGGACTCCTTCCATGTCCCGGGGGAAGAGAACGAGGACCTCCAGCCCCGCTTCAGGAAGCACCTCCAGAAGCGGGAGGAGGACTTCGAGGGCGCGCTGCTCCACGCTCGAGATGCCTTCGCGAGACTGCTGGCACGGACCTGGGCAAACACCTCCATGCAGGACCTGACGTACCCACGGGTCGTCGAGAACATGATCGACGCGGATCTGGAGCTGCATCGAGGACGGCACATCCCGATCATCCAGGATTCCTTCGTCTGGCGGGAGATCGTGCCAAGGACAGCGGAGTAAGGCGAACCCAATGGCGACGCGGGTGCTCGTCATGGGGGCCGGCGGCGGCGCCGGCAACAACCTGATCAGAAGCCTGCGGGCGGGCGATCCCTCGCTCTTCGCCGTCGGCTGCCATGACGATCGGTTCATCCTCAAGTGCTCACCGGCGAACCGAAACTATCTGATCCCGGCCTCCACTCGTCCCGCCTTCGCCGCCGCCCTGCGCCGGGTGATGGAGACCGAGCGGATCGATCTCCTGATCCCGACCAGCGACGCGGATGTCAGGGTGCTCTCGAGACTTCGCAACAGGATTCCACGCCGGCTCTTTCTCCCGGGACGCGCGACCATCGAGCTGTGCCAGGACAAATACGAGCTGGCGACCTTTCTCCGCTCCCGGGGCCTTCCCGCCCCCGTCACGTATCCGGTCACCGATCTGCGTCGGCTCGCCGGGGTGTTCCGCCGGCTGCCTCGACGGGATCGCGTCTGGTGCCGCATTCGCACCGGGAGCGGCTCCATGGGAGCGATCCCGGTCAGGAGCCCGGAGCAGGCCCGGAGCTGGATCCGATGCTGGCAGGGGATTCGCGGGGTCCCCGCCACCGCGTTCACGCTCTCCGAATATCTCCCGGGCCGGGACTTCGGCTGCCAGAGCCTCTGGAAGGCGGGGACGCTCGTCCTCATCAAGACCTACGAGCGCCTGTCCTATCTCGGCACGGGCGGCCAGCCCAGCCCGATCTCCTCGGTCGCCGCTCTCGCCAAGACCGTTCTCGAGCCCCGCGTCGTCGAGACCTGTGCGGAGGCCGTCCGCGCGCTCGATGCGAAGGCCTCCGGCGCCTTCAGCATCGACCTGAAGGAGAATGCCCGCGGCGTCCCGTGCATCACCGAGATCAATGCCGGCCGCCTCTCTTCGGCGACGAACATCTTCGACCTCACCGGAAAACACAACATGGCGGTCACCTACGTCCGTCTGGGTGTGGGCGAGCCCGTGGGGATCCGGGACGAGTACGACGTCGCCGAGGACTACTACATGCTGCGGGATCTCGACACGCTTCCCGGCATCTTTCACGCCGAGGAGTTCTTCGACGGGATCGATGAGGCGTGGCGATAGGCCCGCCGGGGCCGGCCCACAACCGACGAGGTGAAAGGAGGAGACGAGATGGCTCACATCGCACCGAGGAAGGGTCAGGTCCACAAGATGGGCGTCCACCTCACGGGGGGGCGGATCGGCCAGAAGCGGTACGAGGCGTACAAGAGGGAGGTCGAGAAGGTCGCCAGGAAGTACGGAGCGAAGGTCCAGAAGGGCCGGAAGTTCCGCGCGAAGTAGCCGAGGAGGCTCGCTCTCCATGGAGGAGGATCCCGCCGAGGCGGTCCACCGCATCGAGATCACGGGGATCCCGGACCGCCACGCGGCCGAGGCCCTCCAGCTGGAGATCCGGCGCCTGGCGAGGCGCTACGGGATCGACATCCGGGAGATTCGAATCGAGGAGGTGGCGAACGACTTCTCGGCGTAACCGTCAGTCCTGCTGAATCCGCTCCAACCAGAACCGCATGCCCATGTCGCGGAAGAACGCGGTGGCGGCGGCGAGGTGCTGGTCGGCGCTGGGCCGGTCGCCGAGCCGCCGGTACAGCATGCCGAGCCCCAGCCGGCAACGGGCCAGGAGCGGGCGCATCCCCAGTTCGTCCGCCAGCGCGACGGCCTGCCGGTAGGACGCGAGGGCGCGCTCGACATCGGGAGGATCGCGGCGCGCCGCGACCTCGCCGAGCAGGCGAAGGGCGTAGGCCTCGTGTCCGCGTTCCCGCCGCTCGCGGGCGAGCTCGAGAGCGCGGTCGGCGAGCCGCAAGGCATCGTCCACGCAGCCGGCCAGCAGGTCGGCCTCGCTCTTCCGGAGCAGAAAGATCGAATGCCTGGCCATCAGCCCCATCGAGTCAGCCTGCGCGACGGCTTCTTCCAGAAGAGGCATCGCTTCGGCGAAACGGCCCGAAAGAGCATACGCAAACCCCAGGGAAGAGGCCGCGGCGGGGACCATGAGGGCGACGCTCCAGGCCCGGCAGAGGTCGAGGCCGCGTTGGAGCACGCGGATGGCCTCGTGAAATTCTCCTCGGAGCAGGGAGAGCGTCCCGACACTGAAGTAGGCGAAGATCAGGCTGTGCGGGTCATCCGCCGCCTCGGCGACCCGGATCGCTTCTTCCCCTCGGGCGATCCCCTCGGCGAACTCTCCCAGCTCGGCCAGGCAGGACACCAGATTGGCAAGGGAGAAGACGTAGGGAAGGCCAGCCAGGTGGAAGCGCTCGCGAGCGAGATCGCCTCGCACGGACTCGACGTTCTTCCGGAGGACCTTGATTGCCCGGCGGTAATCCCCGAGGGCCGCGTAGGCCGGTCCGAGGTGGGTGTTCGTCGCGACCTGAAGGGCGAAATCCCCGAGGGCGTCGGCAAAGCCAAGCGCGCGCTCGCCGGACTCGATGGCATGGTCGAGGTCGCCCATCAGCCGGAAGTATTGGGTCATATAGGACGAGACCCATCCCAGCCGCCGTTCTTCGCCGAGCGACTCGGCCAGGATCCTGGCTTCACGCAGGTAGTCGAGGATTCGCCCGAGCTCTCCGAGCGGATGCAGCGAATTGCGAAGATCGAACCGGACGTCGATGGCCTGCGCGATCGTGTCGCGGGTCTCCGGGAGATGCTCCAGAGCCACCAACGCCTGCCCGAGGTACGCGACCGCCTCTCGGTGCGCCGAGCGCGCCGCCGCCCTCGCGCCGGCCTGGCGGAG
>CAZDYT010000344.1:0-4936 GCA_964509395.1 uncultured bacterium | reverse complement strand
CCGCCCCCCTTCCGGACCTCCCCCGAGGAGGGGTTGCGCCGGCGAAGCCGGCGCCTGGAGCGGAACACCTTGAGGGGTTGCGGTAGTTCTTTCGCGAGCGGCGCGGTTTCTCCGACAGGCTCCTAGCTCCGAATGGGACACCACGACCCGTACCGAGGCAGTGATGGCACGTGAAATGGCACAAAGTGCTATCCTGGAGGCGTCGTCGTCCCGCAAGTCCGCGTGATCTCGGACCGGAGGGGTGGCCGAGCGGTTGAAGGCGCCGGTCTTGAAAACCGGTATGGGCGCGAGCCCTCGGGGGTTCGAATCCCTCCCCCTCCGCCACATTCGACTGGACTGACGGCCCGGAAGGGGCGGAGGCGGGACCCCGCGCTGCGCGCCGGCATACACCGCCGGGCCACGAGTGTCCGCCGGAGGCGCCTCCAAGATGCGGCTCAATCGGATCGTCGGCTGGAGCATCCTGGCGAGTGTGGTTGGGTGGGCCGGCGCGGCTTCCGCCGGGTGGGTCATCGAGCAAATGATGACGGGCGGCGGCGAAGGCGGCCGGCAGCAGATCGTGGTCCAGGCCAACCGAATGAAGACCGTGACGCTGGGCCCGGATGGACGACCGGTCGCCGCCTTCATCGTGGACCTCAACGCCGACACCCTCACCCAGGTGGATTACACGGAGCGGCAGTTCATGACCGCCACGCTCCAGGAGTACGTGCAGATGATCGGTGGCGCCGCCCGGGCGGCCTCGGCGCAGATGGCGGGGGCCATGAAGGCGATGGAAGAGGCGATGAAGGATCTGCCGCCCGAACAGCGGAAGATGATGGAGCAGATGCTGCGCTCTCAGGCCTCGCCGGCCGGCGCGCCGCCGGAGAGCTGCCCAGACCCCCGGCTGGAGCTGCGGAAGACGGGGCGGCAGGCCACGATCGCGGGGTACCCGGCGGGGCACTACGAGATTCTGGCCGACGGCAAGCTGGACTCGGAGGTGTGGGTCGCGCCGGGCATCGGCGCCTGGCGTGAGCTGGACCCCGCAAAGCTCGAGCGGTTCGCGGCCGCGATGGCCCAGGCCGCGCCCGCCTGTGGCCGCGGCCCGCGGCGCCAGGGGGTTTCCGGCGCCGACCCGGCGTGGAAGCTCGCCGGCGAGGGCTACCCGGTCCGGACGGTGACCCGAAGCCTCGGGCTCACGGTCGAGGTCGTCAAAGCGGAGAGCCGGGCGGTCCCGGCGGCGGAGTTCCAGCCTCCACCGAACTTCGCACGCAAGGCGCTGCGGGAGATGCTGGGCCAGTAGCGTCGCGCGCAGGTTGACAAACCGTGGGGCCGCCGCGAAGATGGGATGTCCCGGAGAGGTGGCCGAGTCGGCCGAAGGCAGCCGCCTGCTAAGCGGTTACCGGGTGTTGAGCCCGGTCCCGGGTTCGAATCCCGGCCTCTCCGCCACTCTTTGGCCCTCCGGTCCCTCCGGGGAGCGCGCCCATAGCTCAGTTGGATAGAGCGTCGGACTACGAATCCGAAGGCCGCAGGTTCGAATCCTGCTGGGCGCACCACCCAAACCAAGATCCCTGGGCTCATCCGGTCGTCAGGACGACGCACGGCGACGCGCTCCCGTGGGCGGGCGTGGAGCGCTCTCAGCGATCCCCGAAGCCGACGAACGCCCCCTCAAGGTCAGGGCTTCTGTCGTCTCCGACTGATGGCCTGACGGCCTCGCGCCATTCCGAGCCTGGATCGAGCGCCGCCGCCCGTCGGTGGAAGCGGCCAGGAATTCCGGCGGCGCTCGGCGCTATGGTAAGATTTGATGGTTGTCATGCGGGTCGGGACGGCTTGCCCGGTCGTGAGGGTCGGCTGAGGGTCCGGACCTGGAGCCCGGTTGAGCGTGACGAAGAGGTGTCCGCGCTGCCGCAAGACGTACGACGAGGGCGTGCAGGTCTGCCCCGAGGACGGCGCCGCTCTGAGCGCAGGCCCTCCCCTCGACCCCATCGTGGCGGCCGCCCTCTCCGCGGATTACCGGATCCTCAGCTGTCTCGGCTCGGGGGGCATGGGGACCGTCTTTCTCGCGGAGCAAATCCGCGTCGGGAATCGGAAGGTGGCCCTGAAGGTCCTCCACCGCCGGTTCTCGGAGGACGAGGAATTCATGGGGCGCTTCGAGAACGAGGCCGCCTCCACCGGACGGATCAACCACCCCAACGTCATCACCATCTACGAATCCAAGCGGGCCTCGGACGGATCGCTGTACATCGCGATGGAGCTGGTGGAGGGCGAGAGCCTGACGGAGCGGCTCCGCAAAGGCGGGCGGCTCCCCCTCAACGAGGCGGTGGAGATCACCTCGCAGTGCTGCAAGGCGCTTCAGGCGGCCCATCGCGTCGGGATCGTTCACCGGGACATCAAGCCCGACAACATCATGCTGACCCGGGATAGCGATGGCGCGCTGCTCGTCAAGATCCTGGACTTCGGCATCGCCAAGCTCAAGGATTCCAGCGGTCACACGGTGACCGGCAGCGTGCTGGGGACCCCGGCCTACATGTCCTATGAGCAGGCGAGCGGGCTCTCCTCCGAGAAGCTCGACGGGCGGTCGGACATCTACTCGCTCGGGGTCGTGGCCTACACGATGCTCGTCGGTCACCCCCCGTTTCGAGCGGACACGCCGGTCGGCTATATCACGAAGCATCTGACGGCGGCGCCGCCCCCGCTGCGGGCCGAGCGCGCCGACCTGTCCGCGGCCGTCGAAGCGGCGGTGATGCGGGCGCTCGAAAAAGACCGGGACCGGCGCTACCAGACCGCGGCGGAGTTCGCCGCCGCGCTGCGGGAGGCGGTCTCGGCTCCGATGTTCGCCCTGGAACCGGCGCTCCCGGTGGAGACCACCCCGACCCCCCCGCCGCCATGGCGGCCGCGAGCCCCCGCGGCTCAACCCACCGAGGCCGGGGTCTCGGGGCCCGCGGTGGCTCCGACCCGGACGCCACCGCCCGCGAGCCAGGACGTGCGGTCACAGCCGGCGGCGAGCGCTACGCCGGCTCCACCGGCCCAGCCGGTCAGGCCGGCGGCTCGCGAGGGGCTCGCGCCGGCGGTGCCGCCGGGGATCCGGCCCGCGCGGGCGCCGGCGGCGCAGGGGAAGCGGGCCGCGGCGAGCGCGCCGGAGCCTACGGGAGCGTCCGTGGTTGAGCCGACGCCTTCCTCCCGGGCCCCGCGCCTCTCCGGCGAGGGGCGCCCTGCGTCCCGGCCGCGCGAATCGTCGGGGGAAGGAATGGCGGCCGTCCTCTGGGGCGTCCGGACCCTGGTGTCCTGGGGCATGACGGCGTACGCGCTGGTGTTCCTGGCGTTGTTCGTGTGGCCGCTCGCGGCGCCGTTCGTGACCGCCTCCGTGATCTTCCCTGTCGCTGCCGTCGGCCAGCCGATCGTTCAGCAGGTGGCTGAGTGGGTGCCGCCGATCCGGATCGGCGAGTGGGATCCCGTGCCCCTGGTGCTCGGGGTGGCGCTCCTGTTGCTTCGGCCGCGCATCACCGAGCGCCTCTGGCGGCTCGAGACGCGGATTCGGGCGCGGGCGGCCCCGCTGGATGCCACCGGGTGATGGGTGGTCGAGGCGCAGGCCGGGAGCCCCCCCACGCGGGGACCCGGAGTAGGCCCGGATGCCGAAGCTGACCCTCGTCCTGGACCGCAAGCCGCTCCAGGTCTACGACATCGATCAGCCGGTGATCCGCATCGGGCGTGGCGAAACCATGGACGTCGTGATCGACAACGTCTCGGTGTCGCGCCGCCAGGCGGAGATCCGGGACGAGAGCGGGACCTGGGTGCTGCGGGATCTCGGCTCGTCCAACGGCACGTTCCTCAACGGCCGGCGGATGACCGCCGACCAGTTGCTCCAGCCCGGCGACGAGATCTCCTTCGGGAAGTTCTCCATCTTCTTCGAGCGCGTCTTTACCGAGCCGATGGCGGCCGAACTGGCGGCGCCCCGCGCCGGCCCGGAGAGCGGCGGGACGGTCCGCCTCACGCCCGAGGAAGTCGAGCGGCTCCAGCGCGCGGCGGCGCTCAAGCGGCAGGCCCAGATCCAGTGGCAGGCCGGGGGCGAGCGCGGCACGTACTATCTGGAGAGCGACGGGGTGCTCGTCGGGCGCACGGAGCTCTGCGATCTCCGCGTGCCGGCCGGGGGACCCCGGCAGCACATCCTGATCCTTCGCGGACCGACCGGCTTCGAGGTGCGGAACCTCACGCGCTGGCGCCAGATGAAGGTGAACGGCCAGGTCACTCGGCGCGCCGCGCTCGGGAGCGGGGACACCGTCGAGATCAGCGGGCTGCGCCTGACCTTCATGGACGAGGTGCGCTGAGGGACGCGGCGGCCCTGCGTGCCGGAGCCAGGCCTGCGCCTTGCGGCGACGGAGTCCCTGCGCTAGAATGGCAGTCGTTTCCCGCAGCCGTGCATCCCGCCTCATGCTCGACAACCGTGACTCGCATCGGCTCTTCATGGCGGCCGCGCTCGAGGAGGCCCGACGAGCCGGGGCAGACGGGGAGGTGCCGGTGGGCGCCATCGTGGTGCTCGATGGCGCGATCGTCGGGCGGGGCCAGAACCGCCCGATCAGTGCGCGGGACCCTACGGCCCACGCCGAAGTGGTAGCCCTCCGCGACGCCGCGCGGCGGGTGGGCAACTATCGGCTGCCGGGCACGGCGCTCTACGTGACCGTCGAGCCGTGCGTGATGTGCGTGGGCGCGTGCGTGCAGGCGCGGGTGGCGCACGTGGTCTTCGGGGTGACCGACGAGAAGGCCGGAGCGGTGGTGAGCTGCGACCGGCTGCTCGACGGGGAGCGCTGGCACCATGCGGTGCGCGTGACGGGCGGCGTGCTGGCCGAGGAGGCCCGCGTGCTGATGCAAGAGTTCTTCCGGAAGCGACGCGCGGAGGGGTACCGAAGTGGTCGTACCGGGCTCGACTCGAAATCGAGTTGGGGGTGATGAGCCCCCACGTGGGTTC
>CAZDYT010000343.1:0-4940 GCA_964509395.1 uncultured bacterium | reverse complement strand
GCTGCTTGACGGCCTTCGCCTCGTCCGGCGGCAGCTCGTAGAGGTCCTTGTCGATCGGCGCGCCGGGGTCGATCTTGTTGACGACGCCGTCGAGCCCCGCCATCAGGCACGCCGCGAAGCTGAGGTACGGGTTGCAGGACGGATCCGGCGTGCGGAACTCGATCCGCTTGGCCTTCTCCGAGCGGGAGTACATCGGGATCCGCACGCAGGCCGACCGGTTCCGCTGGCTGTAGACGAGGTTGATCGGAGCCTCGTAGCCGGGCACGAGGCGCCGGTAGGAGTTCGTCGTCGGCGCGATGATCGCGCAGAGCGCCTCGGCGTGCTTGAGGATCCCGCCGATGTAGTGCAGGCACGTCTTCGAGATGTCCGCGTACCCCCCGATCTCGTAGAAGAGGTTCTTGCCGTTCTTCCAGAGCGACTGGTGCGTGTGCATGCCGGACCCGTTGTCCTGGAAGATCGGCTTCGGCATGCACGTCACGGTCTTCCCGTACTTCCGGGCCGTGTTCTTGATGCAGTACTTGTACCACATCACGTTGTCGGCCATCTTGGCGAGCGTCGTGAACCGCATGTCGATCTCGGTCTGGCCGGCCGTGCCCACCTCGTGGTGGTGCACCTCGACCGAAACACCGACGGACTGGAGGTTCAGCACCATCTCCGACCGGATGTCCTGGAAGTGGTCCATCGGCGGGACGGGGAAGTAGCCCTGCTTGTAGCGCGGCTTGTACCCGAGGCTTTCCTTGCCCGAGTTCCAGAACCCCGCTTCGGAGTCGATCTGGTAGAAGCCGTAGTTGTAGCTCTGGTCGAACTTTACCGAGTCGAGGATGAAGAACTCGATCTCGGGGCCGATGTAGACCGTGTCGGCAATGCCGGTCTGCTTGAGGAACAGCTCGGCCTTCTGCGCCACGTAGCGCGGGTCCCGCGAGTAGGGCTCCATCGTGACCGGGTCCTTGACGTTGCAGATCAGGACCAGCGTCGGCACCGTGGTGAACGGGTCCATCTGCGCCGTCGCCGGATCGGGCATCAGGAGCATGTCGGACTCGTCGATCGTCTGGAATCCGCGGATCGACGACCCGTCGAATCCGATCCCCTCGGCGAACAGCTCTTCGGTGAGCTCCCCCACGGGGATCGAGAAGTGCTGCCACAGGCCGGGCACGTCGATGAAGCGCAAGTCCACGATCTTCGCACCCTTGTCCTTGGCCAGCTTGATCACATCTTTGGACGTCATGCGGCTCCTCCGTTCATTCGAAGTGGGGGGTTTTACGCGTCGCACGAGGACCCAGAGGCGGTCAGCTCACAACGGGCGATTCTACCCGACCTACCGAGCCGATTCAATCGGGACACCACGCCCGGCGCACACGGGAGCCTTGGTCGCCACGTCCTCTCGCAGGAAGCAACCCACATGCCTGCCTTCCGTCCGGCCACGGCCTGAAAAATCACGGCGATGCGGAAGTGCCGAGTGACACCGTCGCGCCCGGGCTGCCGCTTTCG
The DNA here is from genome assembly GCA_964509395.1 of uncultured bacterium. Taxonomy (GTDB): domain Bacteria; phylum Methylomirabilota; class Methylomirabilia; order Rokubacteriales; family DASRDR01; genus CAZDYT01. The sequence continues at coordinate 3,452 of CAZDYT010000343.1, read as the reverse complement.
TGGGCAGCTGCCCAAGACGCAGGCACCGCTTTCCGACCCTGCCCGGAGGGTCCCCGGAGGAGCATGGCCTCGCGCGGGGCAGCCGGTCGGGGGCGACGCGGGAGCCTTCGCGTTCTCCCGCCGTGGGCTCCGGCGCGCCTCGGATCGCCTGCACCGGAGCGTTCCGGGGCGATGCGCGCGGACCCGGCGGAGCGGTTGACGGGCACCGGATCTGCCGTTACTGTCAAGGACACCCAAACGCAGGAGACGAGGAGCAACCATGCCGATCGAGACGATCGACTCGATGGAGACGCTGTCCCGCGAGCTTCTCGCGACCGCGGCGCGCTATCTGCCCGGGGCCTGCCTGGGCCAGAACGCCTTGCCGCCCCAGCTCTCGTTCGTGGTGGACCACGGCGAGGGCGCGCGGCTCGTGGACGTGCGCGGCCGCACCTACCTCGACTACGTGCTGGGCTCCGGCCCCCTGCTCCTCGGTCACGCGCCCCCGGCCATCGTCAAGGCCGTCCAGGCGCAGGTGGCGAGGGGCTCGACGTTCTTCTGGCTGAGCGAGCCGTCGATCCGCCTCGCGGAGGCGGTGGTCCAGGCCGTCCCGTGCGCCGAGCAGGTCCGCTTCGTCTCGACCGGGACCGAAGCGACGATGTTCGCCTGCCGGATGGCCCGCACGTTCACCCGGCGCGAGAAGATCCTCAAGTTCGAGGGCGGCTGGCACGGCCTCCACGACTACGCGATGGTCGGCAACTGGCGACTCCCGTCCGAGCAGCCGTACCCGAGCCCGCCGGCCGACGTCGGCGGGATCCCGCGCGGCGCCCTCGCGAGCGTGCTGGTCGCGCCGTTCAACGACCTCGAGACGACGGAGCGGATCGTCGCCGCGGACGCCGACGACCTCGCGGCGATCATCGTCGAGCCGCTCCAGCGCGCCATCCGCCCGCGGCCGGGCTTCCTCGCCGGCCTCCGGGACCTCGCCCATCGGCACGGCGCGCTCCTGATCTTCGACGAGGTGGTGACCGGCTTCCGGCTGGCATACGGGGGCGCCGAGGAGCACTACGGCGTGGGGCCCGACCTCGCCGTGCTCGGCAAGGCGCTGACGGCGGGGTTCCCGCTGGCGGCGATCGCCGGCCGGGCCGACGTGATGGGGACGGCGGACCCGGCGCGGAAGGGTACGCTCGACTACGCCGGCCTCTCGGGCACCCTCAGCGGCAATGCGCTCGCCTGCGCGGCGGGCGTCGCAGCGCTCGGCGAGCTCCGCCGGCCCGGCGTCTACGCGCGCCTCCACGCCCTCGGCGAGCGCCTGCGGCACGGGGTCGCCCGCCGCGCGGCGGCGCTCGACATCCCGCTCCAGGCGCTCGGCGACGGCCCGATCGCCCAGGTCTTCTTCGTCTCGCCCGACGCCGACCTCTCCTCCGAGCGGGCGCTCCGCGCGGCGGATGCCAAGCACGCGACGCGCTTCGGCCTGGAGCTGCTGGCGCGTGGGATCTTCGTCATCCCGAACGCGAAGCTCTACATCTCCCTCGCCCACACGGAGGCGGACATCGACTGGACCCTCGACGTGATGGAAGACGTGCTGCGGACGCTGCGCTGACCGCGCCGGGCGGGCGGAGGCTCTGGGCGGAGGGAACCGACGCGGCGGCAGCCCCCAGATCCGACCCCCCTTGACATCCGGCGGGTCCCTCCGCAACGCTCGGCCGGCCGAGGGGCATTCCGAGCGCATTGGACGCGGGCGCGTGGGGGTCTCTGGATTTTTCGCCTCTTGCGTTGCGGGCGGAATCAGCTTAGGATCGGTCGCTGTGAAGCAGGGCCGCGGTGCTTCGAACGGAGGTCAATCCGTGGAGGTCGGGTTCGCTCTCCCGAGTCGGGGGCCGCTCGCCAAGCCCAGCATCCTCGTTCGGCTCGCCCGGAAGGCGGAGGCTCTCGGGTACTCGTGCGTGACCGTCTCCGATCACGTCGTCCTCCCGACCAAGAGCTCGGTGCCCTACCCGTACAGCCCTTCCGGGGAGTTTCCGGGCGGGGCGCGTCAGGATTACATCGAGCCGCTCACCCTCATGGCGTGGCTGCTGGCGGCGACCAGGCGGCTCCGGGTCGGCACGAGCGTGCTCGTCGTCCCGTATCGCAACCCGGTGGTCACGGCGAAGCAGCTCGCGACCCTCGACGCGCTCTCCGGCGGGCGGGTGATCGTGGGCTGCGGGGTCGGGTGGTGGCCCGAGGAGTTCCGGGCGCTCGCCGCCCCCCCGTTCGCCGAGCGCGGTGCCGTCACGGACGAATACCTCCACCTCCTGAAGGAGCTGTGGACCCGCGACGAGCCCCGGTTCAGCGGGAAGTATTACCAGGTGAGCGACATCACGCTCTACCCGAAACCGGTCCAGAAGCCGCATCCGCCCATCTGGATCGGCGGCCACACCCCCGCGGCGCTCCGGCGCGCGGGGGAGCTCGGGGACGGGTGGCATCCGATCGGCCTCCGCGCGCCGGCCGGGCTCACGCCCGCGGAGTACGCGGAGAAGGCCCAGCAGGTGCGCTCGCACGCGGCCCGCGCGGGACGCCGCGCTGAGGCGATCCTGCTGACCCTTCGCGCGCCGCTGGAGATCTGGGCTGCCCAGCGATCGAAGTCCCGAACGGGCGCCGCGGGGCCCACGCGGGAGGGGAGCCCCTTGCGCGGACCCGCGGCGAAGGTGGCCGAGGACATCCGGGCGTACCGGCGCGCCGGTGTCCAGTGCTTCGTCTTCGACTTCACGGAGCCAGATCCCAAGGCCATGATCGAGACGATGGAGCGCTTCGCGCGGGAGGTCCGGCCGAAGGTGGTGCGGGCCCGGTGATGGCTGGGGTCACCGCCTTCGCCGCGCTCACCGCCGACACCCGGGTCGCTCGGCTCGCGACGCTCGACGAGACCGGGTACCCGCACGTGGTCCCCGTCTGCTACGCGACGGACGGGCGCGCCTACTACTCGGCGCTCGACGCCAAGCCGAAGCGAGTCCCGCCCGAGCGCCTCAAGCGGGTCCGGAACATCCGCGCGAATCGGAAGGTGGCGCTGCTCTTCGACCACTACGAGGAAGACTGGCGGCAGCTCCGGTACGTGATGGTGCAAGGGCAGGCCGAGCTGCTCTCGGAGGGTCCGGAGTGGGAGGCGGCGCGCGGCCTCCTCACGGCCAAGTACCCGCAGTACACCGCGATGCCGCTCGCGGAGGCCGGCCTGATGATCAAGATCACCCCGGAGCACGTCATCGCGTGGAGCGCCGGCTCGTGAGCGCCGAGGGCCGGCACGGGGCACTCCCCCCGGCGGTCGCGCGGGTCCTGGACCGGGTGCTCGCGGGCCACCGGCTCGACCGGGCGGGCGCCATCGCCCTGATCGACGCCGGGCCGAGCGAGCTCCCCGCGGTGCTCGACGCCGCAGCGGCCGCCCGGGACGCCGGCAAGGGGGGCACGGTCACGTATTCCCGCAAGGTCTTCCTCCCGCTGACGAACCT
>CAZDYT010000342.1:0-4958 GCA_964509395.1 uncultured bacterium | reverse complement strand
TGCCGCTCTTCTCGACGATGCCCTGCTCGACGGCGAGGTCGAGGATGTTCCCCTCACGGGAGATCCCCTCCCCGTACATCATGTCGAACTCGGCCTCGCGGAAGGGGGGCGCGAGCTTGTTCTTCACGACCTTGACCCTGGTTCGCACGCCGACGGACTCCGTGCCCTGCTTGAGGGCGTCCAGGCGGCGGATGTCGAGGCGCACCGACGCATAGAACTTCAGCGCGCGGCCCCCCGGCGTGGTCTCCGGCGAGTTGTGGACCACGACTCCATCCACCAAATACGTGTGGTGGCCCTCCACTGCCAGATCGAACCGATGAGTCGCCCGGGTGCGAGGCTTGACGTATCGATTCACGATGCGGGCCGGCACTGCGCGGAGGCGCCGGCGGCTGGCCAAGCGCGTGCCGTTCAGGGTGGCATCGCCGAGATCGGGTTCCCAGGCGAAGCGACCTCGCTGGCTCGGGTGAAGCTTGTAGTCGACTGAAGGGTGCAGGCACGGGGCGATGAGCTGGTGCAGGCGCGCGATCTGCCCGGAGTCGAACCAGAAGCCACGGCCATCATCCCGAGGCCGCCCGACTCCAATGCGCTCGAGCGTCGCGGCCACGCGCTCGCGCGCCTCCCGGGGCAGAGACTTGTTGTAGAGCACCGCTTTGCCTTTGCCCCAGCGATCGTAAGAGCCGGCGAATGAGCCGTCGTCCCCGTACCACACGGCCAATCCCCGAGCGTCGAGACGATCGAGCACGCGGGCAGCCGCTGTCCGCCGCCCCTCCACCCCGTAGAACTCCGGGTGCAGGTCAGCGAGCGCCGGCATGGCCAGCGTGTCGAAGCCGAGCCCGTTGCCGGTCCGCCTGATGGGACGCGAGAAGGGCTCGAGCATCCAGTGCTTCCACCGGAGGTAGTCTACCTGGCGCTCGCCGTGTCCCACACGGAAGTGAGCCGAGTGGGCCCCGGTTCGCCGGATGGAGCCGTCGCCGAGAGCCCCGCCCAGGACCACCTGAAGCTGGTCGTCCGTCAGGACGTAGTCGGCCACGGCTACCAGCACCTCCCGGCCGACCTCGAGGTCGCCGGCTCTCTGCGGGCCGCCGGGCGTAAAAATCACGTGGTTCTCCGTGGCGGCGAAGCGTCGCCGGCCCGAGGGCCCGCCTTCCACTTCAAACTGCAAGAAGTGATCGGCGCGACCGTTGTCAAACCAGTTCACCACGCGGCGCGGCTCGACCCGCCCGGTCTCCGGGTCGTAAGACAGGACCTCGACCGGCAGCCGCTGATTGACGATCTTGCCGATCTTCTCGCTCCGGCCGTCCGCAAGGGTCACCCGGGTGCTGTAATGGAAGCACCCAAACATGACCCCGATCTTCTCGCGGAGCTGGTTGATGAAGACCACGGCGGTGCCCGATCGCGAGATCGCGGCGGTGAGCTTGCGCAGGGCCTGCGACATGAGGCGCGCCTGGAGGCCGGGAAGCGAGTCCCCCATCTCCCCGTCCAGCTCGGCCTTCGGAACGAGCGCGGCGACCGAGTCCACGACGATCACGTCGATCGCGCCCGAGCGGACGAGGTGCTCGGCGATCTCGAGGGCTTGCTCGCCCGTGTCGGGCTGCGAGATCAGCAGCTCGTCGATGTTGACCCCGAGGGCCTTCGCGTACTGGGGGTCGAGCGCGTGCTCGGCGTCGATGAACGCGGCGTACCCGCCTTGCCGCTGGGCCTCCGCGATCACGTGGAGGGCGAGCGTCGTCTTCCCCGACGACTCCGGGCCGTAGATCTCCGTGACGCGCCCGCGCGGAATGCCGCCCACGCCGAGGGCGACGTCGAGGGCGAGGGAGCCGGTCGGGATGATGGCGATCTCCTCGAGGGCCGCGGCGGCGCCGAGCTTCATGATCGCGCCCTTGCCGAACTGCCGCTCGATCTGGCTCAGAGCCAGATCGAGGGCTTGCCGGCGGTCCTTCTCGGCCTTGGACTCGGCCCTCGGCTCGACCTTCGCGTCCGCCATCACGTCCCTCCGTCCTTCTCCCGCCCGTGCAGACGGGCCCGTGGCCTCGTACCGCCCGAAGTCGCCGCCATTCTACGGACCGCCTTCCATCAAGTCAAACGCGCCGCACGTCACCGCGGCCCCGCCGCGAGCGGCTCGCGCGCGAGGACGCTGTAGCGCGCGCCCTCCGGATGGAGATCCGAGCGCATGAGGTAAACCGCGTCCACCCACGTCTCCCCCAGCGGCTCGGCCGCCCCGAGCGCGTCGCCGAGCCCCGCCACGCCCCGTGGGTCCCGCGCCCGCCCGAGCGTCGCGTGCGCGTGAAACGGGCGCTCCTCCGGCGGGATCCCGCGCCGCGCCAGCGCGCCCTCGACGCGCGCATGGAGCGCGGCGAGCGCGTCGGCCCCGGCGGCGACGCCCACCCAGAGGACGCGCGGCGCTCGCGTGGCCGGAAAGGCGCCGAACTCGCCGAGCGTCACCCGGAACGGCGCCGTCTCGACGGCCGCTTCCGCCAGGGCTTCCCGCGCTCGCCCGAGCATCGCCTCGTCGATCGAGCCGAGGAACCGGAGCGTGAGGTGGAGGTTCTCGGCGCGCACCCACGAGACCGCCGACGTCGTTTGGCGTAGCTTCGTGGCCGCCTCGTACACCCGGGCGCGCAGCTCCTCGGGCAGGAGCACGGCCACGAAGCTCCGCACGCCGCGCGCGGCCTCCCGGTCCCCTCCCGGTTGGCCTGGATGTCCGCCGGCGCGCCTCATGCCCGAGCAACCCGCATGCCAGGCACGCGCGGCGGGGGAAACGTCACGCGCGCGGCCATTCGCGCGGCCTCGCCGCGCCACCCGGCGACTCCAGCCAGATACACCCCGGCACGCGCCGGCGACCTCACGGCGCCCGGTCGAGGCAGTAGCGCCGCAGGAGGTCGAGCGCCATCAGCGCGGCGAGGGCCTTGTTGCCCTCGCGGTCCCGATCGAACCGGTAGCGCTCCACGGCGGCGGTCCGCGCATCCGCGAGCCCGACGAAGACCGTGCCCACGGGCTTCGCCGGCGTCCCCCCCTCCGGTCCGGCGATGCCCGTCACCGAGAGCCCCAGGTCCGTCCCCGCCTCGTGCCGGACCCCGCGCGCCATCGCCTCCGCGCACTCGCCCGACACCGCCCCGTAGCGGGCGAGCAGGGCCTCGGGGACCCCCAAGAGCGCCTGCTTCGCCGCGTTGGAATAGACGACGAGGCCGCGCTCGAAGTACCGGGAGCTGCCCGCCACCTGCGTGAGCCGGTGGCCGACGAGCCCGCCCGTGCACGACTCGGCCAGGGCCACGGTGAGCCCGCGGTCCCGGAGCAGGCGCCCGGCCACGACCTCGAGCGTCTCCTCGTCCTCGCCATACCAGGCGGCGCCGAAGGCCGCCCGCAGCGCGGGCTCGAGATCGGCGCGCAGGCGCTCGGCCGCCGCCGCGGTCGGCCCGCGGAGCTGAAGCCGCACCCAGAGCTCCCCGTCGACCTCGAGGGTCCGCCCGCTGGCGCCTTCGGCCCCACGGAGCGCCGCGGGGAGGCGGGCCTCGACCTCGGCGAGGTCGAGCCCGACGAGGCGGAGCGTACGGAAGAGGGTCACCGGCTCGGCCGCACGCCGCGGGACGCGTGGCAAGAGGTGCTCCCGCGCCAGCGCGAGGGCGAGGCGCGGGTCACTCGGCAGCACGACGACGAGCGCGCCGCCCGTCTCGGCCAGGAGGCCGGGCTCCCCGCCCTCCGGCCCGACCAGGACCGTCGTGCCCCGAGGAATCAAGGCGAGCCCCTCGGCCCGCCGCGGCAGGGCCCGGCCGCGCTCGGCATAGGCCGCCGTCATCGCCTCCAGCATGCTCTCGTTCAGGACCAGCCGGCTCCCCAGGAGGCGGGCCAGGGCCTGGCGCGCGACCTCCGCCCCCTCGCCCTCGCCGAGGCAGACGACCAGGCCGCCCGCCTCGACCGCCTGCCGGAGCGCCCGCTCGGCCTCGCCCTCTTCCAGCGAGACGAGCCGGCGCCCGCGTACTGGAACGCCGTGACGCTGAAAGAGCCGCGCGAGTGCCGGCGCGGCGGCCGATCCGAGGCCCAGGGAGAGGCCGGGATCCGGCACGACGGTGAGAAGTTCGACGGTGGTCACAGGCTTAGCCGGACTTATTCACGAATGCCATGGCACGGGCGGGGCCTGCCGCGGCGAACAGCCCATCGGCGTCCTCGCGGCGAGAAACGAGGCGGCCCTGAGGCCGTCCGGAACGGTGCGCGTGAAACACCCCCGGCGGTGTATCTCGCCGCTGCGGGCGCCATGGGCGCCCGTTCGCCGCGTCACCCGCCCGTTCCGTCATGCGGTTCGCGAATCATCCGGCTTAGGGCGCATTCTTCACGAACAACGCCCGCTCAGACGAGGTGCCGGAGCTGACCGAGGAGGCTCGCGTAGGCACCTGCGAGGAGATCATCCGCCACGACGCCCCAGCCGCCGGGCAGCTCCTGGAGCTGCCGGATGCCGAGGGGCTTCCAGACATCGAAGATCCGGAAGAGCAGGAAGAGACCGAACACCCAGGGGAGCGTCCGCGACTGCCCGAGGAGCGCCAGGAGCATCCCGGCGACCTCGTCCACGACGATGCTCGAGGGGTCGCGCACGCCCACGCGCGCCTCCTCGCGGCCGGCCGCCCAGATCCCCACGCCGCTCACGACCGCCACCGCGCCGAGGAGCCAGGCGTCCGGCGGGGCGAGGAGCCACACGAGCAGCGCGACGGGCAGGCTCGTGACGGTCCCGGGGGCGAGCGGCGCGTAGCCGAGCCCGCCACAGGTCGCGATCCAGCGGGCGGCCGCGTCACGCACGGTCGGCGGGCCGATCCCCGCGCCGCCGGCCACCCGGATCAGTCGCGGGCGGCGGCCACGCCGACCAGGTCGTACCCGTCCACCGCGACGATCCGGACCGGCAGCCGCTGGCCGGGACGGAGGTCCGCGTCGCGGAGATAGACGACCCCGTCGATCTCCGGAGCCTGGGCGGC
>CAZDYT010000341.1:0-4961 GCA_964509395.1 uncultured bacterium | reverse complement strand
GTCGCGGTGCGCTCCGCGCCGTGGGGCGCCCCGTTCGCCGCGTCACCCGCGCGGCTCCCAAGTCCGGCTCCCTGGTCTGCGAATAATCAGGGGGTGGGGTCGTGAGCGTGAGCCTGGCCGCCGACGGCGTCAAAGACGTCCGACCCCCGCTGACCGACGCCGACGTCGAGTCCCTCCGGGCCGGCGATCGCGTCCGGATCACCGGCGTACTCTACACGGGGCGGGATGCCGCGCACGGGCGGCTTCTCCCGCTGATCGACGCGGGCCAGCCGCTGCCGATCGACGTCCGCGGCCAGATCATCTACTACACGGGCCCGTCTCCGGCGCGACCCGGCGAGGTCGTCGGATCCATCGGGCCGACCACGGGCGGCCGGATGGACAAGTTCACCCCGAAGCTCTTGGCGCTCGGGCTCAAGGGCACGATGGGCAAGGGGGCGCGCTCCCAGGGCGTCAGGGACGCGATGCGGCAGTACAAGGGCGTGTACTTCGGCGCGATCGGCGGCGCCGGCGCGGTGCTCTCGCGCTTCGTGAAGAAGGTCGAGATCGTCGCGTACGAGGATCTCGGGACGGAGGCGATCCGCCGCCTCGAGGTGGAGGCCTTCCCCGCGATCGTCGTGAACGACTGCCACGGCAACGACCTCTACGAGGAAGGGATGAAGCAGTACGCGCGCCCGGCGGAGGCCGCGCCGTGAACGCCATCACCGCGGCCAAGGTGGCCGGGGCCACCGGGCGGACCCACGTCGCGGGGCCCATCCGGTGGGATGCGTGGTGGATCGAGCCGGCCTTCATCGTGCTGGTGCTCGGGTCCTTCATCGTTTACTCGACGTGGGCGGCGCTGCAGAACGGCCACTACTACGTGGCGCCGTACCTGTCGCCCTTCTACTCTCCGTGCCTGTCTACCGATTGCCAGCACGTCACGGTGCCCCTCTTCGGCAGACTGCCGACGCTTCCGATCGTCGGCGCGCTGTCCCCGGCCTTTCTCATCCTCTGGTCCCCGGCCGTGTTCCGCCTCACGTGCTACTACTACCGGAAGGCCTATTACCGGTCGTTCTGGGGAGCGCCGCCGGCGTGCGCGGTGCCCGACGTGCGGCGCGGCTACGCGGGAGAAACGCGCTTGCCGCTCCTCCTCCAGAACGTCCACCGCTACACGTTCTACCTCGCCCTCGTCCTCGTCGTGATCCTCAGCTACGACGTGATCCTGGCCTTTCGCTTCCCGGCCGGCTTCGGCATCGGGGTGGGGACGCTCGTCATGCTGGTGAATGTCGTCCTGCTGGCGTGCTACACGCTCTCGTGCCACTCGTGCCGCCATCTGTGCGGGGGCTCCCTGGACGCCTTCTCGAAGGCGCCCGGCCGCTACGGGATCTGGTACCTGGTGACGCAGCTGAACGAGCGCCATCCCGTCTTCGCCTGGCTGAGCCTCTTCAGCGTGGGGCTGACGGACCTCTACATCCGCCTGGTCTCGATGGGCGCCGTCCGCGATTTCAGCGTCGTCCTGTTCCGGATCTCCTCGTGAGCGCGCTCGACCGCCACGAGGCGCACGAGTACGAGGTCATCGTCATCGGCGCCGGAGGCGCCGGCCTCCGGGCGGCCGTCGAGGCCTCGGCGCAGGGCGTGAGGACGGCCCTCATCTGCAAGTCCCTCCTGGGCAAGGCCCACACGGTGATGGCCGAGGGCGGGATTGCGGCGGCCCTCGGGAACGTCTATCCGGAGGACAGCTGGCAGGTCCACTTCCGGGACACGATGCGCGGCGGGAAGATGCTGAACAACTGGCGCATGGCCCAGATCCATGCCCAGGAGGCGCCGGAGCGGGTGCTGGAGCTGGAGCGCTGGGGTGCCGTGTTCGACCGGACGCCGGACGGGCGGATCCTCCAGCGCGACTTCGGCGGTCACCGCTACGCGCGCCTGGCCCACGTCGGGGACCGCACCGGGCTCGAGATGATCCGCACGCTCCAGCAGCATGCCGTTCACCGGGGCATCGACGTCTTCATGGAGTGCACCGTCGTCCGGCTCCTGCGCGACGGTGAGCGAATCTGCGGCGCCGTCGGGTACTGGCGACCGACGGGGGAGGTCGTGGTCTTCAAGGCGAAGGCCGTCGTCCTCGCGACCGGCGGGGTCGGGAAGGCCTACGCCATCACCTCCAACTCCTGGGAGTACACCGGCGATGGCCATGCGCTGGCCCTGTGGGCCGGCGCGGACCTGATCGACATGGAGTTCGTGCAGTTCCACCCGACCGGGATGGTCTGGCCGCCCAGCGTGCGCGGCGTCCTGGTGACCGAGGGAGTCCGGGGCGAGGGTGGGATGCTGAAAAACAAGCAGGGCGAGCGCTTCATGTTCCGCTACGTCCCGGAGATGTTCCGGGCGGAGACCGCGGAGGCCGAGGGAGAGGCCGAGCGCTGGTACACCGACCGGAAGACCGCGCGGCGGCCGCCCGAGCTCCTTCCGCGCGACGAGGTCGCGCGGGCGATCAACGCCGAGATCAAGGCCGGGCGGGGGAGCGCGCACGGCGGTGTGTACCTCGACATCGCCTCTCGCCGGTCGGCGGACTACATCAAGCGGCGCCTGCCCTCCATGTACCACCAGTTCAAGGAGCTGGCGGACGTCGACATCACGAAGGAGCCGATGGAGGTCGGGCCGACCTGCCACTACATGATGGGCGGGGTCCGCGTGGACGCGGACACGACGGCCTCGACCGTGCTCGGTCTCTTCGCCGCGGGCGAGGTGGCCGGCGGGATGCACGGCGCGAACCGGCTCGGGGGGAACTCGCTCTCCGACCTGCTCGTGTTCGGGCGCCGGGCGGGACTCCACGCCGCCGAGTACGCGAAGGCGCTGACGGGCCCGCTCACGATCGACGCGGGCCAGATCGAGGCGGTCGCCCGCGAGGTGCTGGCGCCGTTCGAGCGGAGCGGGGAGGAGAACCCGTACGCGATTCAGCACGACCTCCAGCGGACGATGCAGAACCTGGTGGGGATCATCCGGACGGAGACGGAGCTGAAGGAGGCCTTGGAGCAGATCGAAGCGCTGAAGGCGCGCGCCCGGCGGGTCCGCGTGGACGGCACTCGCCAGTACAACCCCGGGTGGCACCTCGCGCTCGACCTCGATGCCCTCCTGACCGTGTCGGAGGCGATCACCCTCGCCGCGATCGAGCGGAGGGAGAGCCGCGGCGCCCACACGCGCGACGACTACGCGAAGCCCGACCCGCACTTCGCGGAGGTGAACCTCGCCGTCCGCCAGCGGAACGGCGAGATCAGGGTGGCGCAGGAGCCCCTGCCGGCGATGCCGGCGGAGCTGCAGACGCTCTTCCAGGACTAGCCCGACCTATGCGCGAGATACACGCGAGCCCTGGGAAGGCCGCGCGGGTGACGCGGCGAACGGGGCGCCCCACGGCGCGGAGCGCACCGCGACATGCCGCGGGAGGTCCCTCGCCTGGTCACGCGTGTCGCCGACCTCGCGCCCGTGCGGGAGCGAGCACCGTGGGGCTGTTCGCCGCGGCAGGCCCCGCGCGGCTGTGAGGCCCGCCTGCATGGTCGCGAATAATGCGGACTAGGGCGATGCCGCGCGAGGCGATCATGCACCTCTTCCGCGGCAACGCGGACGGCGGCGAGTTCCGCGAGTATCGCGTCCCGCTGGAGGAGGGCATGGTCGTCCTGGACGTGCTGCACCGGATCCAGGCGGCTCAGGCGAACGACCTCGCCATCCGGTGGAACTGCAAGGCGGGAAAGTGCGGGTCGTGCAGCGCCGAGGTCAACGGCCGCCCGCGCCTCACGTGCATGACCCGGATGGACATCTTCCCGGCCGGTCGACCGATCACCGTCGCCCCGCTGCGGACCTTCCCGGTGATCAAGGACCTGGTCACCGACGTCTCCTTCAACTACGCGGTGGCCCCGACGATTCCCGCATTCGAGCCGCGCCCCCCGGAGCCGGGCGGCACCTTGCGGATGAAGCAGGGGGAGGCTGACCGGCTGCAGGAGTTTCGGACGTGCATCGAGTGCTTCCTCTGCCAGAACGTGTGCCACGTCATCCGCGACCACGACGAGAAGAAGCAGAGCTTCGCGGGGCCGCGGTTCTTCGTCCGCCTGGCCGAGCTGGAGATGCATCCGCTCGACACCCGGGATCGGCTGGAGCTGATCCGGGCCCAGGCGGGTCTCGGGCTCTGCAACATCACGAAGTGCTGCACCGAGGTCTGCCCCGAGCATATCCGCATCACCGACAACGCGATCATCCCGCTCAAGGAACGCCTGGTCGACCGTTACTATGACCCCGTCGCGTGGGTGATCCGCAAGCTCCGGGGCAGCTAGCCCTAACCGGCACCGTGGGGCGGTTCGCCGCGGCAGGCCTCGCGGACCGGCCCCTGCGTTCTTGAGCGGCTCGGTTCTCGGCCCGGCACCGTCGTCGTCGGCCCCGACGCATCCGCCGAACGCGAATCCGACGGCCCGCAAACCTTGACGGCAGCGGGGCCGACGGCGTAGTGTCATCCTCGACAGCATCGCCGGGAGGCTCGTCGGAGCTTCGGAGAGGACCCATGGATCTGTTCGACTGCGACGTGCTCATCGTGGGCGGCGGGGGCGCGGGGTTGCGCGCCGCCATCGCCGCCGCCGAGACGCATCCCCGGCTCCGTGTCGCCGTGGTCTCCAAGGTCTATCCGATGCGGAGCCACACGGTCTCGGCGGAGGGAGGCGCCGCCGGAGTGATCAAGGCCGGGGACAACCTGGACGCGCACGCCTACGACACGATCTCGGGAGGCGACTGGCTCTGCGACCAGGACGCGGTGGAGGCGTTCGTGCGAGAGGCTCCCGAGGAGCTGCTGCGGCTCGAGCACTGGGGCTGTCCCTGGAGCCGGGAGCCGGACGGCCGCGTCGCCGTGCGCCCCTTCGGCGGCATGAAGGTGGAGCGGACGTGGTTCGCCGCGGACAAGACCGGCTTCCACATGCTCCACACGCTGTTCCAGACCACGCTGAAGTACG
>CAZDYT010000340.1:0-4967 GCA_964509395.1 uncultured bacterium | reverse complement strand
CGCGAAAGGTGTCCGCGGCAGCGAGGAGGACCTCGCCTCCCGAGGCGCGAAGCTGCCAGGCGAGCTTGCCGCAGGTCGTGGTCTTCCCGGAGCCGTTGACGCCGAGGACGAGCACCACGGCCGGGCGCGCCTCGAGCGCCAGCGGGGCAGCCGCGCCCTTCAGGGCCTCGCGGAGGTGCGCGGCCAGGGTCTGGCGCACGTCCCCGTCGGTCAGCCGCCCGCGGCGGGCCTGCTCCCGCACGGCTTCGATGAAGCTCTCGGTGGTCTCGACGCCCAGGTCCGCCTGGAGGAGGATCGCTTCGAGCTCCTCCAGCGTGGCCGGCTCGAGCTCCTGCCCCTTCAGGACGCGGTCGAGCCCGTCCTGGACGGCCTCGCGGGTCTTCGCGAGACTCTCGCGAAAGCGGTCGGTCAGCGCCGAGAGGAACTTCACCGGGACGGCTCCCCCGAAATCGTCAGGTCGCGGACGACCTCGCCATGGTTGCCGAGGCGCGGGAGCGCCATGCCGTCCAGCTCGAGGCTCACGCCGCCGGCATTGCCGACGGTCACCGTGAAGCGCCCCGTGCTCCGCCACTCCCGGACGCTTCCCGGCTGGAGGAGCTCCTGGCTGGCGGCTCCCTCCTCGGGTCGGACTCGGACCCACGTGGTCTCGTTCGCGCGCATGACGAGGACGTGCGACGCCGGGGACGGAGCCACCGGCTCGGGCTCGGGCGCGACGGCCTCGGGCCCCCCCGGGGGCGGAGCGGGAGCCGGTGCCGTGCTGTGTGGCTGCGGCGCCCCCGGCCGCGATGCGGCCGTGGACCAGGTATCGACGGACGGGGCCAGGAGATAGAGCACGCCGCCGAGGACCAGCAGCAGGCCCCCGGCGATGAGCGGCCGTGCCGACAGCTTGGAAAGCCTCGGGAGTTTCCTCTCCCGCAGGCCGCCGGTCAGCGAGACGACCCGCCCGGGCCGGGGGTGCGCCGCCGGCGCGGCTGCGGCGCGCGCGGCTGCATCGGCAGCCCGCACGCACGCCTCGTAGAGCGCGAGCGCCTGTTCCGGTGACTCGCCTACGCAGCGGCAGTAGGCGCGGATGAACCCCCGCACGAACACCGGCGCCGAGAGGTCGTCGAAGCACTCCTCCTCGAGCGCCTGGAGGAGATGCGGCACGATCCGCGTGGCGCGCGAGAGATCGTCGATTGACAGTCCCCGCGCCTGCCGACACTCCCGCAGCAACCTTCCGAGCCCCGCGTCGTCCTGCATGGCCACACGTAGTCTAACACACGGGTTTGGCTGCAAGCCACGGTCGGCAAAGACGAAAATTCGTCGGGGGACGAGCCGCGGCGGCTAGCGATGGGCCTCCTGCCCCAGCCGGCTCGGGGCCTATGCGGGGCGGGGAGTGCGGCCGTCCGGAGTGCCGCGCGCGAAGCCAGCTTCGCGGTGGATCACGCCGCTGCGGGCGCCGTCGAGTACCCGCTTGCGGGTGCCCGTTCGTCGGGTCGCCCGCCCGCTTCAGGCGCCGATTCGCGACCGATGCAGGTCAGGTGAGGCTGACGGAAACGACGCGCGAGAGGCCGGGCTCCTCCATCGTGATCCCGTAGAGCACGTCGGCGGCTTCCATCGTCTTCCGATTGTGCGTGATCACGATGAACTGGGTCTGGGCGGCGAACTCTCCGAGGACTCGGGTGAAGCGGTGGATGTTCGCGTCGTCGAGCGGCGCATCCACCTCGTCGAGGAGACAGAAGGGGCTCGGCCGGTAGTAGAAGATCGCGAAGAGCAACGCGAGTCCGGTCAGCGCCTTCTCGCCGCCCGACAGGAGCGAGATTGCCTGAAGGCGCTTCCCTCGCGGCTGAGCGACCATCTCAATCCCGGCCGCGAGCGGCTCGTCGGCATCCTCGGCCTCGACCAGCCGGAGCTCGGCGCGTCCTCCCTCGAAGAGCCGCGCGAACAGCTCCTGAAAGTTCCGGTTGATGGCCTCGAACGCCTCGGCGAACCGTTCCTGCGCCGTCCGGGTCATCCCGCGCAGCGCACGCTCGAGGTCCTTCACGGACGCCGCCAGGTCGTCGTGCTGGGCCCGCAGGAAGGCCAGCCGTTCGTCGAGCTCCCGGTACTCGTCGTCGGCGATGAGGTTGACCGGCTCGAGCGCGGCGATCTTCGCCGCGAGCTCGTCCGCCCGAGCCCGCAGCGCGGCGACGTCGACGTCCGGCTCGTGCGCTGCGCGCAGCGCCTCCGGCGCCGCCTCGAACTGCCGGCGCGCGTCCGCCTCGACGTCCTGGCGGCGGACGCGAACCTCGGCCGCCCGGACGGTCAGGTCACGGAGGGTCGCCGTGACACGTCCCAGCTCGGCGTCGGCGGCGCGCGCCTCCTCGGTGAGAGCACGGACCCGCTCGGTGAGAACCTGGAGAGCCTCGGCGGCCTCGTGCGCCGCCGCCTGGAGCTCGTCTCGCTCCCGTCGGATCTCCGCGGCGCGCACCTCGAGTCGGACCCGCTCCGCCGCGCTCTCGCCGGCGCGATCCCTGAGGGTCCGCGCCCGGTCCTCTCCCGCGTCAATCCGCGCCCGGGTGTCGGCTTCGTCGGCGCCGAGCCGCTCCGCCTCGGACTCCGCGGCAACGATGCGGCCGGCCAGGGCCGCCAGCTCCACCTGCACCTCGAGAAAGGCCTGGGCCCGCGCGCTCTCTGCGGCCGCGCTCTCTTCGATCGCCGCCAGGAGACGGGCGACCTCGGCGTCGGCCCGCCCTTGGGCGGCCTCGATCACCGCGAGCTCGTCGCGCTGGGCGCGGATCTGCGTTTCCACGTCCGCGGCCTCCGCCGTGAGCTGCGCGGCCTCGGTACGGAGCGCCTCGACAAAGAGCCTGGCGCGCCCAGTCTCCTCGAGGAGCCGCTCGACATCTTTCGCGGCGCCCAACCGCTCGGCCTCGGCGACCTCGCGCTGGCCCGCGAGTAGCTTCTGCTCGGCGGCCAGCGCGGCCAGCTCGGTATCCGCGCTCCGCACGCGTACGAGCGTGGCCTGGAGCGTCGCCTCCGCCTCGGTCGCGCTGGCTCCGAGATCGCGGATCACCCGCTTGCGCGCGAGCAACGACGCGTCCCCGCCCCCCGTGGTCCGGCCGCCCCCGACGGCGCCGGGCGGGGTCAGGAGCTCGCCCCGCACCGTGACGAAGCTCGCCCCATCCCCGTTCTGGCTCCAGAGCCGCTCGGCGGCGCCGAGGTCCCGAACCACGACGACGGAGCCGAGGAGATTCTGGACCAGCACCGGGTAGGCGGAACCCACCAGCGTGTTGGCGCCGCCCAGCACGTCCTCCGCTTCGGGCACGTGGCCCTTCGGGCTCCCGTTCAGCCAGTCGAGGGGAAGAAACGTCGCGTGGCCGCCGGCGTTCGCGCCCCCCTGCTGGAGGAACTCGAGCGCCTGCTTGGCCGCGGCAAACGTCTCGACGACGACCCACTGGAGCCGCTCGCCGAGCGCCGCCTCCACCGCGCGCTCGAGCTCACGCGGCACCTCGAGGAGGTCGGCGACCGTCCCGACCACACCGGAAAGGCGTGAAGCGCGCGCGGCGGCGAACACGGCGTGGACGCCGCGGCCGTACCCGGCGCGCTGGGCCTCCAGCTCCTCGAGGGCCGCGAGGCTCGAGCGGCGCGCTGCGAGCGTGACGCGACACTCCTCGGCTGCCGCGACGGCCGCTGCCCGCGCCGCCCCGAGCTTCTCCGCTCGCGCGACCAGATCGGTGAGGGCCTCTTGGAGCTCGGTCGCCCGGCTCGATGCCCCGGCGAGCCGCGCCGCCGCGCTCGCCCGCGCGCTGTGAAGCCGGTCACGTTCGCCCTCCGCCTCGGCCCGGTCGGCTCGGAGCCGGTCGAGCCGCCGGGTGAGCTGTTGGTACCGCTCCTCCTTCGCCCCGAGAGCCTGCCCCAGCTCCGTGCGCCGCCCGGCCAGGCTCACCTGCTCGCGGCGCAACCGCTCGGCCTCCTCCCGGGCAGCCCGGAGGCGGACCCTCAGCGTTTCGAGCGCCGCCTCCTCGCCGGCCGCGCGCTCCCGCAGCCCGTCGAACTCCGACCGGAGCGTCGCCACGAGGGCGTGTTTGGCCACGCGCTCCTCCCCCACCGCGCGGAGGCGCGCCGCCAGCACCATCCCTTCCTCCGCGAGGCGCGCCACCTCCGCGGCGACCTCCTGCTCCGCCCGGCGGAGCTGGTCGGCCCGGGTGAGGCACCCTTCCAGCTCGAGCTCGGCCCGCTCACGCGCGTGGCGCAGATCGCCGGCCCGGTGCTCGGCGGCCATGGCCTCCGTCCGCGCCACCTCCTGCTCGGCTCCGAGGATCGCGGCGCGCGTCCGGAGCGTCTCCGCCTGCGCGCGTGCCGCCGCCTCCTCGGCCGCGAGGCGCGTTTCCTCGCCGAGGAGCGCGACGTACTCGGCCGCGCACAACGCCAGCTCCAGCCTGCGCCGCTCACCCTGGAGCGTCTTGTACTGCTGGGCCTTCTTGGCCTGGCGCTCGAGGGAGTGGAGCTGGCGCCTGACCTCGTCCATGACGTCGCGGACGCGCAGCAGGTTCTGCCGCGTCGCCTCGAGCTTGACCAGCGTCTCCGCCCGCTGCTGCTTGTAGCGGGTGATTCCCGCCGCCTCTTCGATGAAGATCCCCCGGTCGAGCGGGCGCGCCGCGAGAATCTGGACGAGCCGCCCCCGCTCCCTGCGCGCGCACGCCTTCGGACTGACGCCGGTCCCGAGGAAGAGGTCGTGAATGTCCTTGAGGCGGCAGACGGTCTTGTTGAGGAGGTACTCGGACTCGCCGTCCCGGTAGAGACGGCGCCCCACCGAGACCTCGCTCCAGGGGACCGGGAGTTCGCCCTCGTTCGAGAAGGTCAGCGCCACCTCGGTGAATCCCAGGGGACGCCGAGAGGCCGAGCCGTGGAAGATGACGTCCTCCATCCGGTGGCCCCGGAGCGCTTTGGGGCTCTGCTCGCCGAGCGCCCAGCGGAGGGCATCCGCGATGTTCGTCTTGCCGCAG
>CAZDYT010000339.1:0-4982 GCA_964509395.1 uncultured bacterium | reverse complement strand
CCGACCGCGACGAAGGCGCCAATGCCGACGCCGCACGGGAGATGCTCGAGCAGCGCTCCTGGGTCACGCCCACCCTTAACTACGGCCCCCGCTTCGTGAAGCCGCCTTTCGTCTACTGGCTGATGGCCGCCGCCTACGCGACGCTGGGCGTCACGGAGACGGCCGCTCGGCTGCCCTCCGCCCTCGCCATCGCGGCGCTGGTCCTTCTCCAGTACGCCTTCGCGCGCTGGGCCCTCGGCGCGACGGCTGCTTTCCGCGCCGGCCTGATCCTGCTGCTCAGCGTGGAGATCGTGGCGCTCGGCCGCATGGCGCTGACGGACGCGACGCTCACCCTGTGGACGACGGCCGCGGGCTTCGCCTTCTTTCGGGCATACCACGGCGACGCCCCGGGGCGGCGGTGGTACGCCGCGATGTACGCCACCATGGCGCTGGCGACGCTGACGAAGGGACCCGTGGGCGTGCTCGTCCCGGCTCTCGGGATCACCGCGTACCTCACGCTGGCCGGCGGCTGGCCACGCTTCTGGCGTGAGGCCCGCCTCGGGTGGGGACTGGCGCTCTTCCTCCTCCTCGTCGGGCCCTGGTATGGCAAGATGCTGTGGCTCTACGGGGAAGAGTATCTCGCGCGCGCCCGGGGTGAGACGCTGGGTCGGGTGCTCCGGGCGGTGACCGGCCCCGGCGGCACCGTTCTCTTCTACGTCCCGGTGGTGCTCGTGGGGTTCTTCCCCTGGAGCGCCCTCCTGCCAAGCGCGCTCGTCAGCGCCCTCCGGGACGCGCGGACCCGGGCCGCTTCGGGCCGCGCAGGCGCCGCCTCGGTCTTCGCTGCCGCGTGGGTGGTGGTAGGGCTCGGCTTCTTCTCGCTCTTTCGGAGTCGCCTCCCTCACTACGTCGCCCCGCTGTTTCCGGCCGCGGCCCTCCTCCTCGCGGCGACGTGGCCCGAGCGGGTTCCCCGGCTCGCACGCGGGTTGCTCGGCGGTCTGGGTCTCAGCTGCGGCGGCGCGCTCATCGCAGCCTGGGTCTTGGGTCCTACCCTCACACGACTGCTCGCCTCGACGTATCCGACGGACCCCGGAGCGGCGCTGCCGCGGAGCGTCGTCGCCATCGGCGCTCTTGTCCTGGCCGCCGGCGCGGCTGCGGGGTTTCGCGACGGAAGCCGGCTCCTCCCCGCGCTCGCGGTCCTCACGGCCGCCCTGCTCGCCCTGGGCCTCCACGCAGTGCTCCCCGCATTCAGCGCCGACTTCGTGGCGCCCCCCGGCGAGCTCGTGCGACGCGCCCTGCCCGCCGTGGGGCCATGTGACACGCTTGTCGCCTTCGGGCCGTACCGGCCCAGCCTCCTCTTGGCGGCGCGACGGCCCATCACGTTCGTCGGCGTTCAGGAGCCCTCACGGCTCGTTGGCATCGCCGCGCGGCCGGGCCGCCTCTTCCTCCTCACCCCGCGCGGCTTGCTGGACCGCCTCCCTCCGGCCCTAGCGGCACTGCCGCGACTGGACTCCCGCGGTGGCTACCTCTTGCTCGCGAGTCCGCCCACAGACGAGCACTGCCAGTGAGCGAGGATCCCACGCGAACCCCCGACCTCTCGTCATATCCCGCGTGGCGCTTCGTGCGCGGGGCCAGCCATCCCGTGGGGCCAGATCTAACCATGAACGGCAATTCCGCATGGACGATGCGGCTCCGGAGGTCCGCGGGTGACGCGGCGAACGGGGCGCCCCACGGCGCGGAGCGCACCGCGACACGCCGCCGGGATTTCCTTTGCCCGGTGACGCGGGCCGCTCACCCCGCGCTCGTGCGGGAGCGAGCACCGTGGGGCTGGTCGCCGCGGCAGGCCCCGCGGACCGGCTGCTCAAGGCGCCAGATTATCTGGCGTTCAGGGCTAACCCGCACCTGTCGAGGTTCGCTGGGCGACCTGACTCGGCCACGGCGCTAGAAGGAAAAGGGGATGGTGATCCCGCCGATCAGGTGATGGGTGTTCTCGTCGAGGTGCGCGTCGCCCGACGCGACGCCGACCGTGAGGCTGGAGTGGGTGAACTTGTATTCGGCGAACACCCCGAAGTATTTGAACAGGAGCGCTCGAACGCCGACGAGCGCCTGAACCCCGACACCGGCGACCTCGTACCGCTCGTCGTTCCTCACGCTGTCGATCCGGTTCTCCGCGTGAGCGATCACGGGCCCGACACCCACACCGCCGTAAAGCTGGACGCGCCCCTTGGGGAACCGGTCAGGATCTTGAAGGAGAGAGTGGCGGACGAGGACGTCGAAGGCCAGGTAGTTCACGCCGTGGGTGATTTGAAACTGCTGGACAATCGAATCGACGCGCGCCGTCGCATCGACGGCCGCTCCGTTGCGCGTGCCCTGCAGGGGTTTGCTCTCCGCGGTCTCGGCGAGGACCTTGAAATGAAAGACCTCGATCGCCGCGCCAAGCCACGGGTAGCGCTCGAAAAAATACCCGGCACGCAGCCCATACCACGGCGGGGTCTTGAACGACTCGTCGTCGAATGACACGTCTCTGAATGTAAAGTCGTTTCCGATCGCCCCCTGCTGGATGCGGACGTCGCCGTTACGCGTAAAGCTCTTCCCCGTGTACAGGTCGAAGAACGGTTCGGCCGATGCCAGCGGGACGAGCCACACGTTCACCATCAACCCCACTCCGGTCGCCAACCACCCAATCCGCCTCATCTCTGACCCCCTTCAGGCGTCAAGCCGAGGACGTCCCACCGCCGGCAACCCGAGCGTCGGGGCGCGGAGCCTGAGGCCGGCGTCGCTGGGACTCCGAGGTGAGGGGCTCGCGCCGGCTCCCTCAGCGGCATCAGGAGGAGCCTTCCGGGTCGTCGCTGCGCTGAACCGCGGTCCCCCGATCCTCGGGCGGGCACACGTTTCCGTTCTGATTCCACCTGAGCCACACCTCCACCTCCTGGCCGTCCAGGTACTGGCCCTCCCGCTCCTTCTGGCCAAGCTCGTACCAGAACGCCCACCGGCCGCGCTTCACCCCATCCCGGTACTCCCCCTCGTCCCGTTTGGGGCCCAGCGAGTACCAGCGGGTCCACACCCCGTGCTCCTTCCCGGCCCGGAACTCACCCTCTTCCTTCTTCTGACCCTTCCCGTCCCAGAGGCCGTTCCCATGCCAGAAGGTCCAGCGGCCGGACTTGTCACCCTCCACAAACTGTCCTTCGATCTTGATTCGACCGTCAGGATACCAGGCACGGTATGGACCGTGTCTGACGCGATTCCCGCTCTGGTCGAGCCTCTCGCACCACTGTTCCCGTCCTGCCGGTGGCCGTGCTTCGGTGAGGGCAGTTCCTCCGGGGCACGCGATCGCGGGTCCCCCACGGGACAGCATCGCCGTGAGGACAACCAAGCCTCCCACGGCGGTCACCACCGCGGTCAGCATGCGGCGGCTCATGGGTGCCGCCCGCCGTCAGGAGCGCTCGAGTGCGAGATACTCAGCAAGACCAGAATGAGCCACACGACACCGACGGCGAGTCCGGCGATGACATCGCTCAGCCAGTGCGCATTCAGGATCACTCGGGCGGCGCCGGCCAACATCCCGATGGCGGCCGCGCCCGCATAGAGTGTGACGCGCACCCCCCGGCGAGCCTCACGTCCCAGCGCCCAGGCCAGCAGGCCGCACGCGACGACGGCGACCAGCACGTGCGCGCTCGGGAAGCCATAGCCGGTGATGACGTGCCAGGGCTCGTGGCGGTTGGGGCGCGGAACGGCGAACGCAACCTTGAGCCCAGCCGACAGGGCCCAGGCACCGAGGGTGCCCCCCACCACAACCAGAGCGTCGCGGCGGCGTCCGGCGGCGACGAGGAACGCCGCGCCGGCAAGGACGGCGCCCACGATCCCCTCCCCGGTCAGCCGGGTCAGCGTCGACGCGGTCTCGCGCAGGGCCGCCTGCGATGCGGCCACGCGGGCCGCATCTTGGACCAGGCGGTCCACCCGGAGGACAAGCTCGTCGTCCCGCCGGTGAATCACTCCGTCCGTAATGATCCCGAGCGTGGCCAGTGCCAGTGCGATAACGACGAGGTACGGCGTACCTGGCAATCGCCACGTCTGACGGACGAGCCCGGCTCCTCTGGACCGGCGATCCAGCACGCCCCAGGTCCCGGCAAGGACGAGGACAGTGACGAGGCCGACGAGCACGGCCTCCGGCACGTCGTGGAGGATCGGGGGTTCACCCGCCCACGCGGGCATCACATCTCCGGGAGCTCGCCCGCACGATCGGCCTCGCGGTCCCGACGCATCTCCACACGACCCACGCACGCCCATACGACCTCATATCCGCGGGCGATGTCGCCGGACGCCTCCTGTGGGACCCGCGCCGTGAACCGCCCCGTCCGCCCGGGCCATTCATGGAAAGAAATGGCTGATGCCGAACGTGAACAAGCTGGAGTTCAATCCCAGGTTTTTGGCGCACGCGCTCCCATTCGAGATGTGTTGGAAGCGGTAGCCGACGGTGAGCGCCGTCGCTTCCGACAGGAAGAACAGGATGCCAGGACCGCCCTCGATGATGTAGTTCACATCGCAGTTCGTCTGGCGAAGATTCACGTGACCGCCCACCACGCCCAGTCCGGCTTCCACGTAGGGGCGCATCACGGACCCGGTCGCAAACACCCAGCGGCCGAGCCCGGCGAGTCCTCCGATCGTCGCGGACTCGCCGTCCGTCAGCTGAATCAGCGTCGGCTCCACCAGCAGCTCGAAGTTCCCGCGCGCCCAGCGGGGCCCACGCTCAGCGGTGACGAAGTACCCGAAATGCGGAATGACGTGAACCCCGTCTACGGTTTCCACGTCCTTGAAGTGGCCCGTGTTGTGGCTGATCGAGTACCCGCCGGCCACCGAGACGTCCTTTGTCCCGAACTGGAACCGGTCCTCGCTGCGCGCGACGACCGCCCATCCCCCGACTTGCATACCCACCACGAGACCCACGAGCCACCGACCTGCCGAGCTGCCTGCTCTCACGCTCTCTCCTCTTGCCCAGACCACAGGCG
>CAZDYT010000338.1:0-4983 GCA_964509395.1 uncultured bacterium | reverse complement strand
CGCCGGGCTCCTCCACCCCGACGCCGGCGCGATCTGGCTGGATGGCCGGGAGGTCGCGGGAGCCGGCTGGGGGGTGCCGCCCGAGCGCCGGAACCTGGCCATGGTCTTCCAGAACTACGCGCTCTGGCCGCACAAGACCGTCTTCGACAACGTGGCGTACGGGCTCCGGGTTCGGCGGCTCTCCCGGGACGAGGTTCGCCGGCGCGTCGAGCGCGCGCTGGCCCTCGTGCACATGCCGAGCCTGGCCCGCCGCTTCCCGGCCGAGCTGTCGGGAGGGCAGCAGCAACGGGTGGCGCTGGCGCGTGCCATCGTCGTCGAGCCGGCGATCCTGCTGCTGGACGAGCCCCTCAGCAATCTGGACGCGGTGCTGCGTGCGGAGATGCGGGGCGAGCTGCGGACGCTCCAGCGGGAGCTCGGGCTCACGTGCGTGTACGTCACCCACGACCAGGCCGAGGCCATGGTGCTGGCCGACCACCTGGTGGTCATGCGCGGTGGGGCCGTCGAGCAGCAGGGCGCGCCCGAGGAGCTCTACCGCCACCCCCGGTCGCGCTTCGTCGCGAGCTTCCTGGGTGCCACCAACCTGGTCCCCGGTCGCC
This sequence comes from uncultured bacterium, assembly GCA_964509395.1. Taxonomy (GTDB): domain Bacteria; phylum Methylomirabilota; class Methylomirabilia; order Rokubacteriales; family DASRDR01; genus CAZDYT01. Next base: position 4,387 of record CAZDYT010000338.1, on the reverse strand, counting down.
TCGTCAGGCTCGACGACGGTCCCGGGTGTCTGGAGGCGCCCGAGACGGGACCGCTCTGGGCCCACGTTCCCGAGGGGGTGCGCGAGCACCTGGCCCCCGGCGCGGCCGCGTGGCTGTCGGTCCGGCCCGGCGACGTGACGCTGGCGGCCCACCCGGCCCCGACGGACCGCGGGACCCACGGGAGCAACCGCATCCAGGGACGGGTCGTGCACCGCGCCTTTCTCGGAGAACTCGCCGAGTACACGGTCGAGGCGGGCGGCGCGCCCTGGAAGGTCCGCGCCCACCCGTCGTCGCCGTTCGCGCCCGGGCAAGCCGTGTGGCTCTGTTTCCCGCCCGCGGCCGCCACCATCGTGGTGGACGCCTGAGAGCGCAACGACCCGGGACGGGCACCGACCGGTATGGACCCGAGCCCGCTGACGAAAGGAGCGCGTCGATGATCCGGATCCGGAGTCGCTCGCTGATCCTCGCAGCCGTCATGGCACTCGTCACGCTGTCCGCCGGGATCGCCACCACGGCCGGCTTCCCGGCCGAGCTCGTCGCGGCAGCCAAGCAGGAGGGCACGGTCACGATCTACACCGGCGGGCATACCCGCGAGCAGATCACCCAGCTCGCCAAGCGCTTCGAGCAGGAGTTCGGCATCAAGGTCCAGGCCACCCGGAAGCCCACCGGCGACATCCTCCAGATGCTGGCGGCCGAACAGAAGGCCGGGGCGGTCCGCGCGGACGTGATCGCGGTGGCCGACCTGGCGGCCCTCGCGTATCTCCGAAAGGAAGGCCTGCTGGAGAAGTACCTCCCGCCGAACGCGGATCAGGTCGTGGAGTCGCTCATGGAGCCCGGCGGGGACTCGGTGCCCTTCACCCTGAACGTCCTCGGCATCGCGTACAACAAGGCCAAGGTGCCCGCCGACCGGGTCCCGAAGTCCTGGAAGGACCTCACCGACCCCTTCTTCCAGGGCAAGGTCGCCCATGGCAACCCCGCCACTTCCGGCACCGCGGCCGGCTTTGTCGAAGCCGTCACCCGCATCGCCGGCTGGGAGCTTTACCAACGCCTGGGCGCCGGCGGCATGCTCCTCCAGGACAGCGCCACCGCCATTGCCCAGCTCGTGATCACCGGCGAGGCGCTCGTCGCTCTCCCGGGCGTGGAGCCAAACGTCATCGACGCCCAGAAGCGCGGCGAGCCGCTCGCCATGGCCTACCCCGCCGAAGGCGTCCCGGTGAACGCCTACTACGTCTCGGTCGTGAAGGGGGCCCGCCACGCGAACGCCGCGAAGCTCTTCATGGCCTTCCACATCACCGACGAGACGCAGCGGTTCCTCAACGACGAGCTCGCCTCCCGCGCCGTGCTCAAGCACCTCCCACCGCCGCCCGGGCTGCCGAAGGTGACCGACGTGAAGCTCGTGGCGCCGGACTTCGCGTGGCTCGCGAAGAACCGGAAGCAGATGCTGGAGACGTTCACGAGCTACCTCAAGAAGTAGAGGCGCGCGGGTGTTGGCTCGGCGCGGTGCCGGCCGGGCGGCCCGGACCGAGGGGATGAAGCTCGCCCTCCTGGCCGGGCTCCTGGCCGCTACGGCTCTCCTGGTGGTCTACCCCGTCGGCACCCTGCTGGCCCAGTCCTTCCAGGGGCCTCGCGGGTGGACGCTCGAGCAGTATGCCGAGTTCCTCGGGGACCCGGAGCTGCGGCAGGTCCTCTGGAACACCCTCTGGGTCGCCGGGACCACCACGGTGGGCTCGGTGCTCATCGGCGCGTTCATGGCCTGGGCGGCGGCGCGGACCGACATGCCGCTGCGCGGAACGATCCGGACGCTGTCGGTGCTGACGCTGGCGAGCCCGAGCTTCCTCGGCGCGCTGGCCTGGGTCCTCCTGCTCGGGCCGCGGGCCGGGAAGCTCAATCTCCTCCTCATGCAGTGGCTCGGCCTCGACGCCCCGCCCTTCGACATCTTCTCGCCCTGGGGCATCGTCTTCGTCCTCACGCTGTTCTCGTACCCGCTCGTGTTTCTGCCGGTCGCCGCCGCGCTGGAGAACATGGACACGAGTCTCGAGGACGCCTCCCGCGTCCTCGGCGCCGGCGGCCTGCGCACGGTCACCCAGATCACCCTGCCGCTCGTCCTCCCGGCGATCCTGTCCGGAGCCATCCTCGTCTTCATCGAAGCCATGGTGATCTTCGGCCCGGTGGCCGTGCTCGGCGTGCCGGTCCAGTTCCACACCCTGGCCACGAAGATGCTGACCGTCACGCGCCTCCCGCCCCGGCTGGAGCTGGCGGCGGTCATGACCGTGCCCATCGTCCTGACGCTGGCCGGCCTCCTGCTCGTCCAGCGCGTCTGGCTCGGACGCCGGCGCTTCACGGTGACGACGGGCAAGCCGGAGCCGCGTCGCACCGCGCGGCTCGGCTGGCGCCGCTACCCGCTCGCGGCCGCCTGCCTCGCGGTCGTCGGCCTCGCCGTCTTTCTGCCCTACGGCACGCTGCTCGCGGTCTCGGTCCAGAAGAGCCTCGGCCGGCCGCTCTCCCTGGAGAACTTCGCGCGGCTCGAGAACTACCGCTACCTCTTCGACCAGAGTGTGGCGGTGCGCGCCCTCGGGCACAGTCTCACGCTCTCCGTCGCCGCCGTCCTGGTCGCCCTGGGGCTGGGCGTCCTCGCCGCGTGGGTCACGGAGCGGGCGCGGGCACGCGGCCGGGGGGTCCTGGCGTTCCTGATGCTGGCCCCGTTCGCCTTCCCGGGATCCGCGCTCGGGGTTGCCCTGGTCCTGGCCTTCGGGGGCCCCCCGTTCGGGCTCGCGGGGTCGCTGAGCATCCTCTGGGTGGCTTACGTCGTGCGCAGTCTGCCGCTGACGTTCAGCTACGCGCGGAGCGCGCTCACCCAGCTGAGCCCCGAGCTCGAGGAGGCGTGCCGCACCCTCGGTGGCACGTGGCTCCGGGCCCTCACGGACGTCACCGTCCCCCTCATCCGGCAGGGCGTCCTGGCCGCCGGCCTGATCCAGTTCGTGCTGCTCTTCCGGGAGCTCGGCGCCTCGGTCTTTCTCTACACCGGCGGGAACGAGGTGACGGCCGTGGTGATCTACGACTTCGCCCAGGAGGCCCAGTTCACCCTGGTGGCGGCCTTCTCGGTGATCGTGGCGGCCGTCAACCTCGGGGTGGTGGCCATGGTGCGGCACTGGGTCGCGACCGAGGGCTGGTTCTGAGGGGGGGATCCCGCGCAGCGGTCACGGCGCGGCCGGGCGGCCGTGCCGACGGACGAAGTCGTCGAAGGGGCCGGAGATCCGGATCACTTCGTTCACGTACCAGGTTCGGGGCGACAGGGTGACGACGAAGAGGTCGCCCGCGATGCCAGCCCGCTGCGTCTCGGCGGTGACCGGGGCGAAGGCGAGGCTCCGCGGGACGGTGTCCCCGGCGGAGCCGGCGAACTCGAGCCGCCTGCCCTCGGGCGTCATGACGAAGATCGTTCCGCCCTGGCGCTGCGCCACGAAGAGCGCCCCGCCGGGACCGACGTCGATCCCGGCGGCGTGGGGACCCTCGAAGAGGAGCCGGGCGCGCCCGTCGGGACCGACGCGCCAGATCTGCCCCGATCCTTCCTGCCACGGCCGATCGGCGGTCCCGTCACCTCCCACCCAGAGGTGATCCGGCGGGTCGATGGCCAGCATGCGGGCCCGCGGCACGCCGAGGTAGTGTGGGTCGAGGACCCGCCCGGCGCCGTCGAGCTTCACGACGCGGTCGCGGGCCCGGTCCGCGACGTAGACATGGCCCGAGGCATCGAGCGCCACGCCCTCCGGCTGCGCCAGGAGCGGCGGGCTCCCGGCTGGCGGCGTGCCGCCGGTGAACAGCACGGGGCGCCCGTCCATCATCCGGTAGACCACCCCGACCTTCCGGTCGGGATCGTACGTGGTGACGAACACGTCGCCTCGCGGGCCGACCGCGCCCACCTCGGCGTTCATCAGCGGCGGCCCGTAGAAGTGGCGCGCCTCGCTCGCCGGCGTGATCCAGGCCCCTCCGACGGGGATGCGGTAGAGATGCGAGAGCAAGCTGTCCTGCTCGCCCAGACCGTAGCGATTGCCGCTCTTGGCCACATACAGGACGCCCGAGCGGTCGAACGCGAGCGTCGTGGCGACCGGGATCCCGCGGGCGCCGCCCTCTGCCCCGCGGTCGAACCCCTGCCCGCTCACGTAGACCCGACTGGTGAAGCCCGGCGGGAGCACCAGCTCCGCCGAGACCGGGACGGCCAGCGCGCAGACGACCAGCGCCGCGAGCCACGCCGCCCTCGTCGATCCGCTCGGGTCCGTCACCGACGCGTCCCGTGTCGTCCTATCCCGACCCATGCATGAAGGCACACGCGAGACCAGAGGAGGCCGCGCGGGTGACGCGGCGAACGGGGCGCCCCACGGCGCGGAGCGCACCG
>CAZDYT010000337.1:0-4988 GCA_964509395.1 uncultured bacterium | reverse complement strand
CTCCACCGAGGCGCTCGGGTATCTCTGGACCTACGCATGGCCGGGGAACATCCGAGAGCTGGCCAACGTGATGGAGCGGGTCGCGCTCCTCGCCGAGGCGCGAACGGTCACGGCCGCGATGCTCGGGCTCGCCGGGGCCCCGGCGGCGGAGCGGGGGGAGGGCGCGCGCGAGGCGAAGGCCGTGCCCCTCGAGGACGCCGTCGGGTTAGTCGAGCGCGAGCACCTCCTCGCCGCGCTCCGCCAGACGAACTGGAACATCACGCGGGCCGCCAAGCGGCTCGGGATCTCCCGCGACACCCTCCGCTACCGGATCGCGAAGCACGGCCTCGGGCCCGAGGGCCCGACCCGTGCCGGGCGCCGGCCGGCGGCGCGCGCGGAGCCCGTCAAAGCCCCGGCCGAACCCGCCGTCCTCCCGAGCGCGGGTGCGCCCCCCGTCGTCCGCTGGGAGCGCCGGCGTCTCGCGCTCTTGCGCGCCTCACTCCTCCTTCCGGCCGACGCGGACCCTCGGCTCTATCCCAGCCGGACGCTCGAGGTCCTCGGGGCAAAGGCGCAGAGCTTCGGCGGGCGGGTCGAGGACATGAGCCCGACCGGCGTCGTGGCGGTCTTCGGCCTGGAGCCGGTCGAGGACGCCCCGCGGCGCGCGGCCCACGCCGCGATGGCGATCCAGAAGGCCGCGCAGCGAGCCCGGCGTGATGAGGTCGAGTGGTTGCCCGTCAAGCTCGCGATTCACGTCGACCAGTTCCTCGTGGGTCAGGGCGCCGGCGCGCCGCAGCTCGACCTGGACGGCAAGCGCCAGGCGTGGACGCTTCTGGAGGCCCTGGTCGCGGGCGCCGAACCCGACGGCATCGCCGTCAGCGAGGCGGCCCAGCCCTTCCTCGAGCGCCACTTCGAGCTCCCGCCCGGGAGCCCCCTCCCGGGCACGCAGGACCGTACGTACCGGCTGGCGGGAAGCGAGCGGACAGGGCTCGGGCTCGGGCGGCGGATGGCGACCTTCGTGGGGCGAGCCGAGGAGCTCGAGCTTCTGGAGAGCCGGCTCGCCCTGGCCCTCCAGGGCCACGGCCAGATGGTCGGGATCCTGGGGGACGCCGGCATCGGCAAGTCCCGCCTCATCTTCGAGTGTCGCCGCCGGATCCTCGAGGACGTGCGGGTCACGTATCTCGAGGGGCGCTGCCAGTCGTACGGGAGCGCCATCCCGTACCTCCCCATCCTCGACATCCTTCGCCAGAACTTCCGGATCGCCGAGCTGGACAGCCCCCAGGCGATCGCCGAGAAAGTGCGGCTGGGCCTCGAGACCCTGGAGATGGACCCCGAGGAGTGGGCCCCGTATCTCCTCCACCTCTTCGGGGTCAAAGAAGGCAGCGAGCGCCTGACGGCGCTGAGCCCTGGGGCCCTCAAGGCCCGGACCTTCGAGGCGCTCCGTCAGATGGGCCTCAGCGGGAGCCGGCGGCGCCCGATCGTCTTCGTGCTGGAAGACCTGCACTGGATCGACGCGACGTCGGAGGAGTGCTTCGCCTCCCTGATGGAGAGCACGGTCGGCGCGCCCGTCCTGCTCCTGGCCACGTACCGACCCGGCTTTCGGCCGTCGTGGGTGGACAAGTCTTACGCGACCCAGGTCGCCCTCCAGCCTCTGTCCTATCAGGCCAGCCTGAGCGTCTTGCTCTCCGTCCTCGAGACGGACCAGGTCCCCGACCCCCTGGCCCGGGTCATCCTCGAACGGGCCGAAGGGAACCCCTTCTTCATCGAGGAGCTGTCGCGGGCCGTCGGAGAGACGGGAGACCTCCACCCGCTCATGGCGATCCCGGAGACGATTCAGGAAGTGCTGATGGCGCGGGTCGATCGGCTGCCCGAGGAGCCGAAGCGCCTCCTCCAGATGGCGGCCGTCCTCGGTCGCCAGGCGCCCCTCCCTCTCCTGCGGGCGCTCTGGGAAGGTCCCGGCGACCTCGAGCCGCATCTCCGGGAGCTCACGCGGCTCGAGTTTCTCTACCCGGCGAGCGGGGGCGCAGAGCCCGTGTACGCCTTCGTGCACACCCTCACGCAGGAAGTGGCCTACGAGAGCCTCCCGATCGCGCGGCGGCAGGCGCTCCACCTGGCGGCCGGGCAGGCGTTCGAGGGGACCTATGCCGGACGCCTGGAGGAGGTCTACGACCGCCTCGGCTACCACTATTCGAGGGCGGGCGAGGCGGACAAGGCGATCGACTACCTGACGCGGTTGGCGGAGCGGGCCGCCCGGGGCCACGCCCATACGGAGGCCGTCCGAATTCTGGAGGAAGTGGTCGGACACGTCGAGCGCCTGCCGGCGGCGGTCCGGGATCGCCGCCGGCTCGAGCTGGCCCTTCGCCAGGCCTACTCCCTCATCCCCCTGGGCCGCTTCCAGGAGATCGTGGAGCTCCTCGGCGGCCATCAGGCAACCCTCGAGCGCCTCCAGGACCCGTCGTTGGCCGGGCCGTATCACTTCCTGGTCGGCCGCAGCTCCCTCTTCCTCGGGGACGATGCCCGGGCGATCCAGAGCGCCCGGCAAGGCATCGCCGAGGCGACGCGCTGCGGAGATGAAATGACGCTGGGGCGGATCTATTACATGCTGGCTCAGTCCAGCTCCCTGTCGGGCTCCCCGCGGGAGGGCCTCGAACACGGCCGACGAGCGACAGCGCTCCTCGAACGGGCCGGTGATCAGTGGTGGCTCGGGACCGCGTACTGGGCGGTCGCCGTCAACCACGCCCTCATGGGAGAGTTCGACGCGGCGTTGGAGGCTGCGGCGCGGGGCCGGGCGATCAGCGAGGCGACCGAGGATCCGCAGGCGCAGAGCTCGGCGACCTGGGCGATCGGCGTCGTCCACGCGGCGCGTGGCGAATGGGAGGCGGGCATCGAGGCCTGCCGGCGGGGTCTTGACCTGGCGCCGGACGCGCTCAACACCGCCCTCGCGGCGGGGTGGCTCGGCTACGCCTACCTGGAGAAGGGAGATCCCACTCAGGCGATTCCGCACCTCGAGCACTCGGTCGCGCTGCTGAGCCGGTTCCGCTTCCCGCAGCTCCAGGGCCTGTTCACGGTCTTCCTGGCCGAAGCCCACCGCCTGACCGGGTTGACCGAGCGGGCACGGGACCTGGCGAGCCAGGGCCTGGAGCTCGCGCAGGCGTCCAATGCCACTTACGGCCGCGCCTGCGCTGCGCGCATGCTGGGGCGAATCGCCCGGGTCGACGGCCACCTTGCCGACGCCACGTGGCGCCTGGGGGAAGCCCTGCGCATCTTTGGCGAGATCGAGGCACGCTACGATGCGGCCCGCACCCATCTCGACCTCGCCGCCGTCGCCCACGCCCGGGGACAGCCGGACTTGGTGACGCACCACCTCGGCGAGGCTCACGGCATCTTCCGGGCCCTGCGGGTGCCGCGGTACGTCGAGCGCACGGAGGAGCTCGCCAAGGAATTCGCGGTGTCCCCGCCGGTCGGGCCCGTGGCGTGAGCCCGAGCGGCGCGCGGCCGAAGGGACTCGCCCACCCGGCGACGGCCGCCCCGGCATGATCCAGCTCGAGGCCGTCGCGAAGGCGTACGGCGGCCAGATGCTCTTCCGCCAGCTCTCCTGGCGCATCACGGGGCGCGAGCGGATCGGTCTCGTCGGCCCGAACGGGGCGGGCAAGACCACGCTGTGCCGGATCGTCGCCGGCCTCGAGGAGCCGGATGAGGGCCGGCTGACCCGCGAGCGGACCACGACCATCGGCTACCTGCCGCAGGAGGTCGCGGCGAGCCGCGCGAGCTCCGTGCTGGGGGAAGCGCTCAGCGCGTTCGCCGAGGTGTGGGAGACGGAGCGGGCCATGGATGAGGTGGCCGCGGCGCTCGCGACGGCACCCAGCGAGGCCCTCACCGCGCGCTACGGGGACCTCCAGCACCGGTTCGAGGCGCTCGGCGGCTACCGGCTCGAGACCGACGCCAAGGCGATCCTCGGGGGCCTCGGCTTCCGGGAGCGCGACCTCGGACGGCCCCTCGCGGAGTTCTCGGGCGGCTTCAGGATGCGCGCCGCCCTCGCCCGCCTCCTCCTGCTCCGTCCTTCCCTCCTCCTCCTCGACGAGCCGACCAACCATCTCGACCTCGACTCCCTCGCCTGGCTCGAGAGCTACCTCGGCGACTACGACGGCGCGGTCATCGTCGTCTCCCACGACCGCTACTTCCTCAACCGCATGGTGACCGGCATCGCCGAGCTCGGGCCCGGCGGATTCGCGCTGTACCAAGGCAGCTACGACGCCTACCTGGTCGAGCGCGAGGCGCGCCAGGCGCTCCGCGAGGCCCGGGCGCGAAACCAGCAAAAGCGCGTCGCCGAGATCGAGCGCTTCATCGAGCGCTTCCGCTACAAGGCGACGAAGGCGCGGCAGGTGCAGAGCCGGGTGAAGATGCTCGCGCGCATGACGCCGATCGAGGTGGACCGGGCGGCGCGCGAGATCCGCCTGGCGTTCCCCCTGCCGCCTCGGACGGGCCGGCAGGTCGCCTCGCTCCGAGGCGTCTTCCAGGCCTACGGCGACCACGTCGTCTATGCCGGCGTCGACCTCGACGTCGAGCGCGGCGACCGCATCGCGCTGGTCGGGGCGAACGGCGCCGGGAAGTCCACGCTCCTCCGCATCCTGGCCGGCGTCTTGGCGTTCGACCGGGGCGAGCGGATCCTGGGCACCCACGTGACCGCCCACTACTATGCCCAGCACCAGCTGGACGCGCTCACGGCCGAGCGCACCGTGCTCGAGGAGCTGGAGACCCTCGCCGCCGATCTCGGCCAGACGCGGCTCCGCACGCTCGCCGGGGCGTTCCTCTTCTCCGGCGACGCGGTCGAGAAGAAGGTCGCGGTGCTCTCCGGCGGGGAGAAGGCGCGGCTCGCGCTGGCGAAGATGCTCGTCCGGCCGGCCCCCCTCCTCTGCCTCGACGAGCCCACGAACCACCTCGACCTCGCCTCGCGGGAGCGGCTGGAGGTGGCCCTGGCGGAGTTCCCCGGGACCATCGTGTTCATCTCCCAC
>CAZDYT010000336.1:0-4993 GCA_964509395.1 uncultured bacterium | reverse complement strand
CGGCGCCCGGAGCGGAACACCTTGAGGCGTTGCGGTAGTTCTTTCGCGAGTGGCGAGGTTTCTCCGCCAGCGCCCTAGCCGCCCGTCGATGAGCCGGAGTAGTTCGCCTCGGGGGAGGCAGGCCCGATCCGGTCGCTGAACAGCGACCGGCCCGGCTTTGCCGGGAGGGCCGTCGGAGGGGGGCGCAGCCTCCCTCCGAAGGAATCTCAGGCCCACTGCCCGACGAAGGGCGAGTGGTAGCGGTCCGCGGTCGCGAGCAGCGCCTCCTGCTCCGCCGCGGCGAGCGGGCGGTAGCGCTCGGCCGCCGCCAGCACCCGCGGCAACACGGTGACGTCGCCCACGCTGCAGAGCGTCGTGACCGGCTGAGCGAGGACGAAGGCGACCGCCCGATCGATGATCGCCTGGTCCGTGAACGGCTCGTACCAGGTGGCGTGAGTCTTCGCGCGGTCGCCCCAGGGGTCTCTGGCCACGGTCTTGATGATGTGGATCCCGACGTCACGCTCGACGCAAGCCTCCAGCAGGGCTCCGGCATCCCGACGATACTCGGGGATCGCCCAGAGCACGAAGTTCAGGGGGAACATCACCGTGTCGAAGTCGAAGCGGCGGAGCGCCTCGAGGTGCGTCCGGGGTGCTTCGTGGGTGTGGCCGGTGATGCCGAGCCAGCGGACGAGCCCCTGCTCCCGCGCCTCGATGAGCGCCTCGAGCGCGCCGCCCTTCGCCGTGCAGGCATCGAGCTCGGGGGGCTTGCCGACCGCGTGGATCTGGTAAAGGTCGAGCCGGTCGGTCCCGAGCCGCTCGAGCGAACGGTGGAGCTCGGCCGTCGCCGCGTCGCGGGTCCGCTGAGTCGTCTTGCAGCCGAGGAAGATCCGGTCGCGGACCCGAGCCATCCACGGCCGAAGCCGCAGCTCGGCGTCGCCGTATCGGGGCGCCACGTCCACGTGATTGACGCCAGCGTCGAGCGCCAACTGGATGGCGCGGTCGGCCAGGTCCTGGTCGACGCCGCCGATCGCAGCCGCGCCGAACGCCACCACGCTGCTCATGTGTCCCGTCCGCCCGAGCCGCCGCCGTTCCATCGTGACCCCTCCTTCTCCGCCCCCGCGCTCAAGGGTACACTACCGCCATGCGTGACCGCCGCCTCGTTTACTCGACCGACCAGGGACGCATCCAGCCCCATGAGGAGGCTCGGCGAGCGTCGCCCAAACGGCCCCCGGGTGTCCCGGACGACGGCGTGGTCCGCATCTTTCGCGAGCGCGGAGGGCGCGGGGGCAAGGTGGTGACCGTGATCCGGGGCCTACCGGAGCGCGGAGCCGAGCTGGCCGCGCGGGCGGCGGAGCTCAAGCGTCTCTGCAGCGCGGGCGGCACGGTCAAGGGTGAGGTCGTCGAGCTCCAGGGGGATCACCGGGAGCCTGTCGCCGAGCGGCTCCGCGCCCTCGGCTACACCGTCAAGCTCGCAGGCGGTTGAGCGAGCGAGCAGAGGGCGTGGAGCCGAGCGGTTCCTACCCGATCGGGGCCTCCCCGCGGCGCACGGAGGACCGGCCGCATCTCACCGGGTCGGGCCGGTTCCTGGACGACCTCCGCCGGCCGCATCTCGTCCACCTCGGCGTCGTTCGCAGTCTCCATGCCCATGGACGCATCACGAAGCTCGACGTCACCCCGGCGCTGGCACTGCCGGGCGTCATCGCAGCCTTCCGCGCCCAGGACCTGCCCGAGGCCGCGGCGCCCATCCCGTTCCCCTACGGCAAGCCGCTGCGGTCACGCCCCTACGCGCGCCCCGCCCTCGCGACCGACACCGTGCGCTACGTCGGGGAGCCTGTGGCCGTCGTCGTCGCCGACCACCCGTACCGGCTGGCCGACGCGCTGGAGGTGGTCGCGGTCGAGTACGAGGTCCTGCCGCCGGTGCTGGATGCCGAGGCGGCCCTGCGCGGGGCGGCGCGGGTCCACCCGGAGTGGCCGGACAACGTAGCCGTGGTCGCGCGCGGCGCGGTCGGCGACGTCGAGCGCGGCCTCGCGGCGGCCGACCTCGTGGTCCACGAGCGGTTCCGTCACCCGCGCTGTACCGGCATGCCGATCGAGCCGCGCGGGGTGCTCGCCTACCCCGACGAGGAGTCGCACCGGCTGGTCGTGTGGTCGTCCACCCAGAATCCCTACCTGGTCCGGGATGCCGTGGCGGAAGTCCTGGGGCTCCCGACCGAGCGCGTCCGGGTCCTGGTGCCGGACGTGGGGGGCGCCTTCGGCGTGAAAGGCGCGGTCTACTCCGAGGAGATTCTCGTCGCCGCCGTCGCGCTGCGGCTCGGCCGCCCGGTCAAGTGGGTGGAGACGCGGCGGGAGCACTTCCTCGCGACCGGCCACGATCGCGATCAGGTGCACGAGGTCCGGATGGGTATCGAGCGCGACGGCACCATCGTCGCGGTCGACGCCCACTTCCTGGCGGATGTCGGATCCTACCCGCTGGAAGACGACGGGTTGACGCTGAATACCGTCAACCACCTTCCCGGCCCTTACCGGGTCCCCCACTACCGGAACGTCGGAACCAGCGTGGTCACCCACAAGACGTTGAACGTCGCGTACCGTGGCGCCGGCCGTCCCGAGGCGGTCTTCGTCATGGAGCGTCTCCTCGACATCGCCGCCCGCCGCCTCGGGCTCGATCCCGCCGAGATTCGCCGCCGGAACCTGGTCCGCCCCGAGGAGATGCCGTACCGCTCGGGGCTCACGTACAAGGACGGCGTCCCCATCGCCTACGACCCGGCCGACTTTCCCGCGGCGTTCGAGCGCGCCCTCGAGGTGCTCGGGTATCGCGACTACCGCGCCCGTCAGGCGGCCCAGCGCGGAGGCTGGCGACGGATCGGCCTCGGCCTCGCCTGCTACGCGCAGGGGGCCGGGCTCGGCCCCTACGAGGGCGCGACGGTCCGCGTCGATCCGAGCGGCACCGTTTACGTCTTCGTCGGGGTCGCCGCTCAGGGCCAGGGGCACGCGACCACGCTCGCCCAGATCTGCGCGGCCGGGCTCGGCGCGGCCTTCGAGGACGTGGTGGTGGTCGCCGGCGATACCCAGGTCATGCCGTTCGGCATGGGGACCGGCGGGAGCCGGGTCGCCGCGAACGCCGGCCCTGCGGTGGCCCGCAGCGCGCGGGTCGTCCGGGAGAAGGCCGTACAGGTCGCGGCCGCGCTGCTCGAGTGCGCGCCCGAGGACGTCCGGATCGAGAACGGGCGGGCCCACGTGGCCGGCGTCCCGAGCCGGGCCGTCTCGCTCGGCCAGATCGCGCAGGTCGCGATCCGGGCGCCGATCTTGCGAGGCGCCGGCGAGCCGGGGCTTCACAGCTGCACGTACTTTCACCCCGAGACGGTGACGTGGGCGTTCGGCGCGCACGCGGTGGCGGTCGAAGTGGATCTCGAGACGTGCCAGACGCGCGTGCTCGGCTACGCCGCGGTCCACGACGCCGGCCGGCCGATCAATCCGATGATCGTCGAAGGCCAGCTCCAGGGCGGCATCGCCCAGGGCATCGGCGCCGGTCTCCTGGAGGAGCTCGTCTACGATGGCCAGGGGCAGCTCGTCACCGGGAGCCTGATGGATTATGCCCTGCCGCGGGCGGACCAGCTCCCCTGGCTCGTGACGGCCTGCCTGGATCACCCGTCGGCCGTCAACGAGCTGGGAATCAAGGGCGTCGGGGAGAGCGGGGCCATCGCGCCCGCCGCGGCGATCGCCAACGCCGTGGAGGACGCCCTCGCGGAGTTCGGGGTCACGGTCCGCGAGGTGCCGGTCACGCCGGCGCGCCTGTTCAGCCTGCTCCGGGGAGCCCGCGGGGCCGGGAGGACCCTTGCGGACTCAGCGGCAGTCGAGTAACGTGGGCGCGTGGACCGCGCGGGGCTGGGGTGGAGCCGCCGACACGTCGTCCCCATCCCCGCGGGGGGAGCAGGCGCTCGATCCATGTCGCCGCCGCATCAAGGAGGAACGCTTCCATGACGACCCGGGGGTTCGGTACACGAGGCGTGTGGGCGCTGGCCGCGGTGCTGCTGCTGGCGATGCCGGCCCTCGCCCAAATGGACGACCATCCCAAGGACCGACCGCTCACGGTCGGCGCCGACGTCGGCTTCGCGCCGTTCGCCTTCAAGACGCCGGCCGGCGAGGTCACCGGCTTCTCGGTCGACTTCGCCCGCGAGATCGCCAAGCGCCTGGGCCGGCCCGGGCTCGAGGTCACCGACTCGAAGTGGTCGGTCATCTTCGCCGGCCTCTTCGCGAAGCGCTACGAATACATCGCCGCGCCGACCAACATCACGAAGGAGCGGGCCGAGCAGATGCTCTTCACGGAGCCCTACATGGCGACCGGCCTCGGCTTCCTGATCCGGCAGGACGACCAGATGAAGGGGGTCGAGGACCTCAAGGGGAAGATCGTCGCGGTCAACAGCGGGAGCATCTCCGACACCTGGGCGACCGAGAACGCCCAGAGCCACGGCTTCGAGATCCAGCGCTACGACAAGAATGCCGACGCGGTCCAGGCGGTGCTGACCCGGCGCGCCTTCGCCAACATCTCCGAGGTCCCCACCGTCGCCTACATCGCGACCCAGCAGAAACAGCTCAAGGTCGGCCACAACCTCTACACCGGCCGGAACTTCGGTCTCGCGTTCCGGAAGGACGACATCGAGTTCCGCAACGAGGTGGAAAAGGTCGTCGAGGCGATGAAGAAGGACGGCTCGCTGGCCAAGCTGCACGAGAAGTGGTTCGGCCGGCCACCCGATCCCGGCACCGCCATGACGGTCGTCTACGAGGGCTTCGGGGCTCCGGGCTTCCCCGGCTATACGAAGTAACCAGCGCCGTGGCCGATCCCCGTCGCAGCCCGGCGTTCTCGGTCGTCGCCGCGCCTCCGAGAAGGGAGCGACGGCCCGGAGGCCGTAGGCCGGAGGCGTCGCGACCAGATGGCCAATGGCGGCATACGCCTCGGCGCGCCTCCTCCCTGCGTCCTAGGGCTGCTCGGGTCTCGACCACGGCCCGAGGCGGT
>CAZDYT010000335.1:3189-4994 GCA_964509395.1 uncultured bacterium | reverse complement strand
CCGCCCCCGCGAGGGAACCGGCCAGCAGGAGGATCAAGAGTGGCGCCTTCACGGTCCCGTTCCGCCGAGCCCCAGCAGTTCCCGGTAGAGGGCCTCGATCTTCTCCAGCATCGCGTCGACGCTGTAGGCGCGGGCCCGCTCCCGGGCGACCTCGCCGAGCCGCGCTCCGAGCGCCGGATCGAGGAGCAGGGTCTCGATCCCGCGGGCGAGGTCAGGGGCGCTTCCCGGCGCCACGAGGAGTCCGGCGCCGCCTCCCCCGAGCACTTCCGGGATGCCGCCCGCGCGGGAGGCGACGATGGGCCGCCCGGCCGCCATCGCCTCCACCAGCGCCCGGCCCATGCCTTCGTTGAGCGAGGGGAAGACGAAGATGTCGAAGGCGTGCAACACGGTGGCGACGTCGTCTCGCCACCCGAGGAACCGGACGCGGCCGGCGAGCCCGGCCTGCCGGGCGCGGGCGCCGAGCTCGGGGAGGAGCTCCCCGTCGCCTACGAGCGCGAGGCAGAGCTCGGGGAACCGCGGCGCGAGGTCGGCGAACGCGTCGAGGAGCACCCGATGCCCTTTGACGGGCTCGAGGCGTCCCACGGAGCCGAGGACGCAGGCCGTCGGGGGCAGGCCCAGGGACGTCTTGAGCACCGGGGGCGCGTCCGGGGGCTTTTCGAAGCCGGCGAGCTCCACCCCGCTCGGGATGCTCGTGAACTGCCCGGGCCTCCCGATCCCCCGATCGAGGTGGTCCCGGACTTCCTGGTCCGTGAGCCCGATGATCCGATCCGTGAACCGGGCCGCCGCCCGCTCGAGAAGGATGAAGAGCCGCGTCGTCGCCCTGCCGGCATACCCGCTGAAGGCGTGGCCGTGGGGCGTATGGACGATGCGCGGCGTCCCGGCGAGCCAGGCGGCCAGCCGCCCCAGGATGCCCGCCTTGGACGTGTGGGTGTGGACCAGATCGAATCGCCCCCGCCGGATCACGCGGTAGAGCGTGAGGAGCGCCCGGCAGTCGCTCACGGGAGACAGGTTCCGGACCAGCACCGGGATCTCGACCATCTCGACCTTCCCGTGGAGCGTCTGGGCGAGCGCGGGCGGCTTCTCCGTCCGCCCGAAGACGAGATTCTGCCGGAAGGGTGCCGGCAGGCCGGCGACGGTCAGCAGCGTGTTCGTGGCCGAGCCTCCGCGGTCGAGCCGCGTGATGACGTGCACGATGCGGACGGCATCCTCGATCGCGCGTCGAGTGCTCAAGGACGTCCCGTCGGAGGCCGCATCGTTCGCTCCATGTACTCCTCGCGCTGGAAATCCTTCGGCTCGTATTGATCGACTCGGTACCCGCCGAGCGTCGCGAGGAAGTCGGCCAGCAGGGTGGCCGACAGGAGCGCCAGGCCGATGAACACGAACAGGATCACCAGGGCCGTGCGGCGGCTGATGCGGGGAACGCCCAGGCGCCGCCGGAGCCGGTGGCTTGCCCGCCTGACCCAACCGTCGAGCCTCACGGGCCCTCCTCTTCCGCGTTGCCCCGACAGGTTGGGGCCCGGTCTGCCGGCACGCCGCGCCGGCTCACGAGGTCCCGAAGGGTCCGCTCCAGGTGCCCGACGGCGTCGTCCCAGCGGTAGCGGGTCGTCGCGTGGTCCCGGCACGCCTGCCGGAGCCGCTGGCCTGCCGCCGGGTCCCGTCCGTCGGCGTCGAGAAACCGCCGGAGGTCGTCCGCCATGGCCTCCGGCCTCGTGTCCCGGAACATCAAGCGAGGATCCAGGGGTCGAAGGATCTCGGGGGTCGCGCCCACCGGAGTCCCCAGGACCGGCGTCCCACACGCCAGCGCC
>CAZDYT010000335.1:0-3179 GCA_964509395.1 uncultured bacterium | reverse complement strand
GCGCCTCCACGGTGACCAGCCCGAAGCCTTCCAGCTCGCGCGTGGGCAGGACAAACGCGTCCGCCGCCTGGTAGTAGCGCGGCAGTTGCTCCTCCGGCACGAACCCCAGGAAGTGGACGTGGTCCTTGAGGTCGAGCGAGGCGGCGAGCGATTCCAGCTCCTCGCGGCGGGAGCCGGCTCCGCCGAGCAGCAGCAGGACGTCGGGGAGGTGCCGCCGCAGGATCCCGGTCGCTCGGATCAGGGCGTCCAAGCCCATGCGGGCCTCGAGGTTTCGGACGGTGAACAGGAGGAGGCCGCTGGCCGGGAGCCCGAGTGCCTTGCGCACCGCCCGGCGATCGGCGGCGGGCTGGAACCGCTCGGTGTCCACGCCCCCCGGAATCTTCACGAGGCGATCCGGGCTGATCCGGTAGAGCTTCCAGAGCACCCGGGCCGAAAAGTCGCTGAGCACGTGGATCCGGGTCGCCCGCTTGAGACACGCGCCCTCGATCAGCCACAGGAAGAGCGTGATCAGGCCCCCGGCCCAGCCGCCGCGGTGGTACGGGGTCATGCTCCTCCGCGAGCGGTACTCGAGCGGCGCGGAGGAGAGGAAGGTGTAGAGGCTCGGGATCCGCCGGCCGGCGGCGGACCGCATCACGCCGTATGCCGAGAGCGGCTGGTAGAGGTGCAGGACATCGGCGTCGCTCTCCGCGAGCTCCCGGGCCGCGGCCCGCCGTGCTTCGAGGACCGCGCTCCAGAGGAACCCGAGCATCGAGCGCCGGTCCGCGCGGAACTGCCGGATTCGGATCCCCTCGAGCTCGACCGTCTCCGGGAGGGTCTCCCCGAGCGCTCGCGCCACCACCCGGACGTCGTGGCCGGACCGGGCCAGGCGGGACGCCTGCTCCCAGAGCACGCGCTCGCCGCCTCCCTCGGCGGCCACCGGCGAGGTGTCCGACACGGCGAGGATGCGGAGCGGCCTCGTCATCGGCGTCTCACGCGAGGGTCCAGAGCCCACCGGTATCCAGGTACTGGCGCATCCACAGCTCGGCGACCATGAGGGTCCAGAGGCGATCGGCGTGGCTGCGGGCGCCCGCCATGTGCTCCGCCTTGAGCGTCGCCACGGTCGCGGGAACGAACAGCCCGCGGGCTCGGACCCGCTCGGGTGCGAGGCAGTCCTCCAGGACGTCCCGGAGATCGGTCCGGAGCCAGCGGCCCAGGGGGATCATGAAGCCCTGCTTGCGGCGCGCGAGCACCTCGCGGGGCAAGACATCGGCAAAGGCCATCCTGAGGAGCCCTTTGAGACGGAAGCCCCGGAGCTTGAGGGCCGGCGAGATGCGTAGGCTCTCCTCGATGACGCGATGGTCACAGAACGGCGCCCGCAGCTCCAGGGAGTGCGCCATGCTCATGCGATCGGCCATCACCAGGAGGTCGTCGGGCAGGTAGGTCTGGAGGTCGATGCGGAACACCCCATCCAACGCGTCCCGGTGCCCGTGGGCGGCGAAGGCGGAGCGGTGGACCACCTCCACGTCGGCGTCCCAGCGTTCGCGGAGGGCCGGGGTGGCCAAGGCGCCGAGCTCGCGCTCGTCGAAGAAGCGGGTCCACCCCACGTACCGGTCGGGCAGGGCTCGGTGCGCGCCGGTCACGAATCGCCGCACCCAATCCCCCCAGTTGGGGCTCTCGTCCGACTCGGGGACGACGCGGGAGAGGACCGCGCCCGGGACGGTGATGAGCCGGCGCGGGAGCCGCCGGGCGACCTCCGACAGGCGCACTCCCAGGTAGCGGGGGTACCCGGCAAAGGTCTCGTCGCCCCCGATCCCCGAGAGCGCCACCTTCACGGACTGCGCCGTTGCCTGGGCCACGACGAAGGTCGGAATCGCCGAGGAATCGGCGAAGGGCTCGTCGAAGTGGTGGATGATGGCGGGCAGCAGGTCGGCCACCCTGGGCTCGAGAATCTCCTCGTGATGGTCGGTCTCGAAGCGCCGCGCCACGAGGCGGGCATAGGGCAGCTCGTCGTAGGACGCCGCCGCCTTGCCGAAGCCGATGGAGTAGGTGGCGATCCGCTGGCTCGTCACCTCCCGCATGCTCGCCACGACGGTGCTGGAGTCGATGCCGCCGCTCAGGAAGACCCCGAGGGGGACGTCGCTCTCCAGGCGCAGTCGGACGGCCTCGCGGACTTCGTGGCGAACCCGGGCCGCGAGGTCCCGGACCGAGGCGCGGTCAGGGGTCAGGCCCTCGCCCTCGGGGAGCGTCCAGGAGCGGCGAAGCGTCAGCACGCCATCGCGGAGCGTCGCGGTGTGGGCGGGCGGAAGCTTTCGGATGTCGGCGAAGATGGAGCGCGCCCCGGGCGTGTACCCGAACGTCATGTAGTGGTGGAAGGCCTCCCAGTCGACCGTCCGCAAGACCGCGGGGTGGCACAAGAGCGCCTTCAGCTCCGAGGCAAAGAGGAAGAACGAGCCCCGATGCCAGTAGTAGAGGGGTTTCTTCCCGAGCCGGTCCCGCGCGAGGAGGAGGGAGCGCCGCCGGACATCCCAGACGGCGAAGGCGAACATTCCCCGCAGCCGCTCGACGCCGCGCTCTCCTTCCTGCTCGCACAGGTGGAGGATGACCTCGGTGTCACTGCGGCTCCGGAACCGGTGCCCCGCGGCCTCCAGGCTCGGGCGGAGCTCCCGGTGGTTGTAGATCTCCCCGTTGAACGTGATCCAGAGGGAGCCGTCCTCGTTGGCCATCGGCTGCTGGCCACCGGTGAGGTCGATGATGGCGAGGCGGGCGGTGCCGAGCCCGACGCCGGGCTCCTCGTGGATGCGCGAGTCGTCCGGCCCGCGGTGTTTGAGCACCCGGAGCATGGCCGGCAGAAGGTCTGCCGGGCCCGCGCCGACATAGCCGGCGATGCCGCACATCAGCGTCCACCCCCGGGCGTGCTCAGCATTGGCAGCACGCGTCCGGCCCGTCCCGTTCCCCTCGGGCTCGTTCGAGCGCCCTGACTGACCGGGCGCTCAGATTTCGTACCAGGGTCCCTGCGGGCGATGTCGTCCCGGGTCCGGAGTAGCCCTAGATTGTAGGTCTCGCCCCGGGCGGTCACAAAGAAAAATGCGCTGGGCTCTGCGCGTCCCGCCCGGGAGATCGACTCAGCTGGCGGAGCAGCGTCAGGACCCGCCCCGCCGTCCGCTCCGGCGGAAACTCCCGCGCCCCTTCGAGGCCCCGAC
>CAZDYT010000334.1:0-5002 GCA_964509395.1 uncultured bacterium | reverse complement strand
ATCGTGCGACATGCGGAGCCGCGCGCCTACCCCCAGTTCCTGGGGTGCAGCCCCGGCGGCGCCGCCGGTGGGTCGCGGTGATCGCGCTCGGTCTCCTCCTCGCCCTCGTCGCGGTCGAGGCCGGGCGCGCCGTGATCCCGCCGAAGGCCCTCCGCACGGAATCCCGGACCGTCGAGATTCCCCCCCAGCACGGCCTCCTCGAGATCGCCGAGATCCTGGCCGACGACGGGGTGATCCGGAGCCCCTTCGCGTTTGTCGCCCTGGCCGTCCTGCGAGGGACGGCGCACTCGCTCAAAGCGGGAGAGTACGAAATCCCCCGCGGCGCGTCCCTGCTCACGACGCTGAAACTCCTGGAAGCAGGGAAGGTCAAGCCGCACCTGATCGCCCTCCGGGAAGGCTTCACCGTGCGCGAGCTCGCCCGACAGCTCGAGGCGGAGGGAATCGCCCCCGCGGCGGACGTCCTGCGGGTGGCCCAGAGCCCGTTCTTCACCCAGAGCCTGGGGATCGAGGCCGACGGGATCGAAGGGTATCTCTTCCCGGACACCTATCAGGTGACGAAGGGCATGCGCGCCGAGGAGATCCTCGGCCGCATGGTGCAGCACTTCCAAGAGAAGATCGCGACCCTGGAGGTGCTCGCCCGGGCCCGGGAGCGCGGCTTGAGTCTCCACCAGCTCGTCACCCTCGCGTCGATCGTCGAGAAGGAAGCCGTGGTCCAGGAGGAGATGCCGCTGATCGCGGGGGTCTTCTGGAACCGCCTCAAGCGCAACATGCCGCTCCAGGCCGATCCCACCGTCGCGTACGCCGTGGGGAAGGACGGACGGGCGCCCACCCGGGAGGACATCCAGACCGACCATCCGTTCAACACCTATCGCTACCGTGGCCTCCCCCCGGGCCCCATCGGCAGCCCCGGCCGGGCCGCGGTGGACGCCGTCCTCGCCCCGGCGGCCGTGCCGTATCTCTACTTCGTGTCGATTGACGACCGGCGTCACCACTTCTCGGCGACGCTCGACGAGCACAACGAGGCGGTGACTCGCTATCGCCAGGCCCGCCGGTCGGGCGCCCTTTGACCCTTGCGCTCGCCCGCTGAGGGGTGTTATAAGCCCCTCGGAGGCGCCATCCCGATGAGCCGCACCCACGGGCAGACGCCGTCGGCCTCGCCGCCTGCCTCCGGTTCATTGTCGGAGGCCGCGGAGCGCCTCCCGGCCCTGTACGGCGCCCTTCGCTCCGTGCTCCGTCCCGTACTCCGGCGCTTCTTCGACTTCCGCGTGTCGGGACTCGAGCACCTGCCGCACAACGGCCCCTTCATCGTCGTCGCCAACCATGCGAACTACCTGGACGGCGTGGTCCTCGGCGCCGCGCTGCCGCGCAAGATCGTCTTCCTCGTCATGCCACGGGTGTATCATGCGACCCCGCTGCACCCGTACTTCCACCGGCACATCGGGTCGATCCCGATCGAGCTGGCCCGTCCCGACCCCGGGGCGATCCGATGCGCGCTGCGCGTCCTCGAAGACGGCGGCGTCGTCGGCATCTTCCCCGAAGGCCCGTTCGGCCGCGACGGCCAGTTGGTCCACGGCCAGCCGGGAGCGGCGCTCGTGGCGCTCCGCGCGCAGGCGCCCGTCGTGCCTGCCGCGATCACGGGGACGTTTCAGGCCCTGGTCGCCCGCCGCTGGTACATCCCGCGCCGCGTGCCGCTCCGCGTTAGCTTCGGACGCGCCCTCCGGTTCACGTCGCCGCGACGGCCGCTCACCCAGCGGGTACGCGAGGACGTGACGAGCCGGATCATGGCGGAGATCGCGGCGCTGCTCGCCGACGAGCCGCGCCTGCCGGCGCCGGTCACGACGCCGGCAGGCGGGCCGTGATGGCCGAGCCCCGGCCCGGCACGCCCTGGGGCGGGCGGTTCACCGAGCCGACGGACGCGAGAGCGCAGGCTTTCACCGCGTCGCTTCCGTTCGACCACCGCCTCTGGGCGTTCGACATCCAGGGCAGCGAGGCCTGGGCACGGGGTCTGGCCCGGAGCGGGATCCTCTCCGAGTCCGAGCTTCAGACGATCCTCGAGGGGCTCGCCGCGGTCCGCGACGAGATCCAGGCCGGCACCTTTCCCTTCCGGATCGAGCTCGAAGACATCCACATGAACATCGAGCGCCGGCTGATCGAGAAGGTCGGGCCGGTCGGCGGCAAGCTTCACACCGGCCGCTCCCGCAACGACCAGATTGCCCTCGACATCCGGCTCTGGCTGCGCGCCGAGATCGACACCATCCAAGCGGCGCTCCGGGCCGTGCAGGGGGCGCTCCTCGAGCAGGCCGAGCGGCATCGCGACTGCCCCATGCCCGGCTACACGCACCTCCAGCGGGCGCAGCCCATCCTGCTGGCGCACCACCTGCTCGCCTATTTCTTCATGCTCCAGCGCGACCGCGGGCGCTACGCGGATGCCGGCCGGCGGCTCGACGTGCTCCCGTTGGGCGCCGGCGCGCTCGCGGGGACCAGCATCCCCGTGGACCGCCATGCGCTCGCCCGGGACCTCGGCTTCGCGGCGCCCAGCCCGAATAGCCTCGACGCCGTCTCCGACCGCGACTTCGCGCTCGAGTTCCTCGCCGCGTCCGCCATCCTGGCGATGCACCTCTCGCGCCTGGGCGAGGAGACGGTCCTCTGGGCCTCGGCCGAGTTCGGCTTCGTCGAGCTGCCGGACGCCTACGCGACCGGCTCCTCGATCATGCCCCAGAAGAAGAATCCCGACATCGCGGAGCTCGTCCGCGGCAAGACCGGCCGCGTGTACGGGGACCTCGTGCGCTTGCTGACGGTCATGAAGGGGCTGCCCCTCGCCTACCACTCCGACATGCAGGAGGACAAAGAGGCCTTCTTCGATGCCGCGGACACGGTGCGCGCGTGCCTCGGCATCCTCGCCCCGTTCCTGCGCGCCCTCCGCTTCCGACCCGAGCGGCTCCGAGCGCTCGCCGGTGAAGGGTACTCCACGGCGACCGACCTGGCCGACTACCTGGTGCGCAAGGGCCTACCGTTCCGCGTGGCCCACGAGGTCGTTGGGAAAGCGGTGGCGCTCGCGCTCCAGCGGGGGGTGCGTCTCGAGGAGCTCGAGCTGGAAGCGCTGCGCCCCCTGTCGCCGCTCTTCGAGCCCGACTTCCGAGACGCCATCACTGTCGAGGCGTCGCTGGCCGCGCGTCAGGCCTACGGGGCAACCGCCCCCAAGGCGGTCGCGCAGGAGCTGCTCGAAGCGCGCGCGCTCCTCGAGGCCCCGTGACGAGGCCCGCGGGAGGCCCGGCTGTGAGCGGCTGGACGCGGGCGAGCTTCGCCCTCCTCCTGCTGCTCCCGCTGGCCCTCGCCGCCTGCGGCCGGCGCGGACCGCCCGTCGCGCCGGAGCGGCGTCTGCCGGCGGCGGTCCAGGACCTCTCCGCCGCGGTCGTCGGCGAAGGCGTGCGCCTGTCCTGGACGCTCCCCCGGATCCGCGTGGACCGGAGTCCGCTCGGCGACCTCCGCCGTGCCGAGGTCTATCGGCGCCTCGAGACCGGCGAGGGTGCGGAGCCGCCGCGCCCCGCGATCCTCACGTTCGGGGGACTCTTCGGGGGGCCGAGCACGCTCCCCGGCTTCGAGCGCGTCGCGAACATCGTGCTGGCCGAGCCGGCGCCCGCGGTGGTCGTGGGCGGCCAGGTGACCTACACCGACGCCCAGGGCCTCGCCTTCGGGCGCCGCTACACCTATGTCGTCGTCGCGGTGGATGCGCAAGGCCGCCCGAGCCCGCCGTCGAACCGGGTGCCGGTCTTGTTAGCCGCCCCGCCGAGGCCCCCGACCGGGCTCACGGCGCGTCCCGGCGACCGCGAAGTGCGCCTCACGTGGACCCCGCCCGAGAGCCTCGAGAACGGGGCACCCATCGAGGGCCGGCTGCTCTACCAGGTGTTCCGCGCGACGTCCCCCGAGACGCGCCCGTCGCGCCCGCTCAACCCGGAGCCGATCAGCACACCCGGCTACGTCGACCTGGCTGTGCAGAACGACGCGACGTACCACTACGCGATTCGGGCGCTCCTGGGCCCGACGGGCCCCGCGAGCCGGCTCAGCGACATCGTGTCGGCGATTCCGGAGGACACGACCCCGCCGGCCCAGCCGCGAGGGCTCGTCGCGGTGGCGGCCGGCACGACGATCCGCCTCGCGTGGGAAGCGGTGAGCGACCCGGACCTGGCCGGCTACCGCGTCTACCGGAGCACGACCCCGGGCCGCGGCTACCAGCCGCGCACGCCGGCGCCTCAGCCGGCGACGACCTACGTGGACGCCGACGTGCGGCCGGGTCAGACCTACTACTACGTGGTGACGGCCGTCGACCGCGCACGCCGGGCCAACGAGTCGATCCCGTCTCCGGAGGCCTCCGCCACGCTGCCGTAGGCCGTCCATCTCCGCCGGCGTCGCGGATTGCTCGCCGTCCCGCTTGATTTGCCTCTACCCGCATGCTACCGTCGCTTGAAAGCCCGGACACCCATGGACGCCTTCGGCTACCAGGACGGCCAGCTCCACTGCGAAGCGACACCCCTCGAGGCGATCGCCGACGCGATCGGCACGCCCACCTACGTCTACTCGGCGAGCGCGATCCTGAGCGCCTATGACGCGTACGAGCGCGCCCTCGCGGGGCTGCCTCACCTCTCCTGCTACGCGGTGAAGGCCAACATGAACCTCGCGGTGCTGGCGCTCCTGGCGCAGGCCGGGGCCGGCGCCGACGTCATCTCCGGCGGTGAGCTCTATCGCGCCCTCCACGCCGGCTTCGAGCCCCAGCGGATCGTGTTCGCGGGCCCGGGGAAAACCCGGGAGGAGATCCGGGAGGGACTCAAAGCCGACGTCCTCTGCTTCAACGTCGAGTCGCCCGCCGAGCTCTCGCTCATCGACGAGATCGCGCGCGCCGAAGGGACGCGGGCGCGGATCGGGATCCGGGTCAACCCGGATATCGATCCCCAGACGCACCCGTACATCGCGACCGGCATCCACGGGACCAAGTTCGGGCTCGAGC
>CAZDYT010000333.1:0-5012 GCA_964509395.1 uncultured bacterium | reverse complement strand
ACATCTCCGCCTCCAGCAGGGTGTCCGGAATCGCCGCGCAGTTGACGTCCACGAACGGCCCCGCGGCCCGGGGCCCCGCGCGGTGAATCGCCCGCGCGACCAGCTCCTTGCCCGTCCCGCTCTCGCCCTGGATCAGGATCGGCGGCAGGCGGCGGGCATCCGAGTGGCGCTGGAGGAGCCGCCCGATCGTCTCCCGGACGGCCGCGATCCCCGGACTCTCCCCGACCAGCTCCGCCAGCGGGTTCATGCGCGCCCCCATCTTACTCCGCCCGCCGCCCATTCCCCATACCCGCCGGATTCTCGGCACGTTCGGCGAACGCCCGTGCCGAGGCGCCCGACTCACGCGTGGCATCGCCCTTGGCCCGTCTCGCCTGTCTCAGTTTGACCCTCGTGGCTGAGAAGGTGGATAATCACAAGCAGGCCCTGGTGCTCTACGTCACAGAGGGGGATTGACCGTGGAAGTCCTGAGGGAAGAGCTGGCCTTCTTCGAAGAGAAGAAGCCTGAACTCCTAAAGACTCATCATGGCCAGTTCGCACTGGTGAAGGGTCGAGCGCTCGTGGGGATCTTTCCCACACGGGAGGAAGCGTACACCCAGGGCGTGGCTCGCTTCGGGTCCGACGCCTTCCTGATCCAGCAGATCGTCGAGCAATATCCGCTCGAGCAAGTGCCTCTCCTGGCGTACTCGATTCGTGCCAGTCTTTAGTCGCTGGTGGCTAAACCCGCAGACCAACATGATGGACCCAGAGCAGCTACGTGTACGGGGTCCCGCGCTGCAAGCCGAGATCAGCATCTCGTCCGCCTTGGCTAATGCACTGCAGCGCGCCGGACGCCCACTCCCGCCGCCCCACATCGGAGTAGCGCTGATTGATACCGGAGCTTCGATCACCGCCGTAGAGCAGAACGTCCTCAACCAGCTGGGGTTGAGCCCGACCGGGGTGGCCCCAGTCGCTACTCCAGGGGGAGTCGTCCAGCAGCCCTTGTACGCATGCAACATTTCTTTCCCCGGCACACCGATTCCCACTGTACCGTTCAGCGTCGTGATTGGAAGTCAGCTTGCCGCCCTTGGCTTCTCCGCTCTGCTCGGTCGGGACATCCTCAGGTCTTTTCAGATTGTCTATAACGGCGTCGAGGGAATCTGGACACTGGCATTCTGATCTCGGACCTTCGCGGCGAGATCGTTCCCCCGCCAAACTGAAACAGTACCCCGTCCCCGTCGGCCTTGCCGCGCGAGAGCACCAGGCTCCTACCATCAACAAGATCCTGCGGGAGCAGCCATGAAGCGACGCAGCTCTGAGACCCAGTACGTCGTGTGCGTCAAGAATGCGGGGTACAAGGCCTCTCTCGTGGTGCGACGGATCTACCCCGTGATTCCCGACCCGGACGCCCGGAAGCGTGGACTACTCCGTGTCCTCGACGAGTCTGGCGAAGACTACCTCTTCCCCGAGGGGCTGTTCGCGGCCATCGAGCTCCCGAAGGCGGTAGGGAAGATGTTCTCGCTGGCAACCTGACGCTCGCGCTCAGGGTTCGGGGGCGAGTATCGCGGTCCCGGTCCGCTGCAGCGTCAGGTTGCGTCTGCCGTCAGGCCTTCACTCGCCCGTACCCGCCCAATCTTCGGCACCCTCGGCGGCAAACGCCCGTGCCGAGGCGGCTACGGCATGCAGACCGACCCCCGCCAGGCCGGCTCCGCTGAACTCTTCCTCTCCGCTGGCAGGGACTCATTGACAGATCCAAGGGGGCCCGCATAGAGTATTACCGAGTAATACAGGTAGAGGGAGTTCGGGATGCGCAGTACCAAACCGATCACGATCTCGCTGCCGGCCGACCTGCTACGGGAGGCAGAGCGCGTCGCGCGGGAAGAGGCACGAACGCGGAGCGAGTTGATCCGGGACGCCCTCCGGCAGTACCTGACCTCCCGCCGATGGCAGCGCCTTCGTCAGTGGGGCACCGAGACGGCTGCCCGACTGGGGCTCAAAAGTGAAGTGGATCTCCAGCGCCTGCTGGACAAAGTGCGGACCGAGCGGCGGAAGGCGCCGGAGTGATCCGGGTTGTCCCCGACACGAACATCTACATCTCCGCCATCGTTTTCGGGGGAACCTGCGAGGCCATCCTCGCCCTCGCCCGCGCGAGCGTGGTGGATCTCTTCGTGTCTCGGCCCATCTTGAGAGAGTTGAAGCTCGTGCTCGGCGACGCCTTCGGCTGGTCCGCCCCACAGGTTCGAGAGGCCCTTGCCGAGGTGAATTCGCTCGCCTCGCTGATAAGACCTAGGATCAAGCTCTCGGGCATCGTGGCCCATGATCCCGATCACCGGATCCTCGAGTGCGCGCTGGCCGCCCGGGCGGACTTTCTCGTGACCGGCGACAAGAGGCACCTCCAACCCCTCAACACGTTTCGGGGAGTCCGGATCGTCTCTCCCCGAGCGTTCCTTGATCTTCTCCGGTGATCCGAGAAATCGCCAGCGGGATTCGGGGTCCGCTCAGCCGACCAGCTCGAACAGGCGTTCCACGACGTGAGCGACCTCGTCCACGCTCAGGCTACCCATTCGCTTGCTCGGGGGCGGGGGAGGTGGCTCGCCGGCGAGCCCCAGGGCTCCCAGGAACCGCCGCAGCACGGAGGGCTGGGCACGACCGCGACGACGCGCCGGCGGCCGCTGCAGCGAGGACAGGTGAGGAGGCCGCGGCCTCAAGACGGCCCTCGCCCCCGGGCCTGCGAGACAACCGGGTTTCCCCCTCGGCACGATCGGGCCAGAACCACGGATGCGCGCGACACTGTTGCTGGTTGGTTTCTGGCCGCCGCGAGTAGGTTACGACGTGCTGAGGCTCGGTGTACAATCACGGCGAGCGGTCATGCGCCTCTAACGGCTGCGGGCGATTTTCTCCGTGAAGGCGAGGTCCAGTGAATCCAGGGGGTAAGGCAGCGGCTAGCGGTCCCCTTCCTTTCCTTTCGGCGATGCTGATCGCCGACTTGGCGATACGGGAGGAGGGCACTGGTAAGGTGAGCCTGATCGGGATATTCGAGAACGTCAATGCTCAGAGCTTTCCCTATAGGCACAACAGCCTGGTCGTATACGCCAAGATGACAGATGCAGAGGGTCCGTATGACTTTACTCTCGAGTTGATCCGCCTGGAGGAGGCAACCAAGATCGCCGAGGCCAGATCGGATGGGGGTGGGGGAGCTGGTACTCAGCCTCACCAACCTGGTGCTCCCCGCCCCCGGACTATACGAATTCAGGTTGCTCGCCAACGGGCGACACGTCGGGAGCAAGACCTTTCGCGTGATACAATCGAAGCCCCTTGGAGGGTAAGTCATATGGCGCCAACAGGTTCCGACGTGGCAACCACCCCTGACGCTGAAGTCCTGCATAGCACGCAAGATCCTAGAGCATTCGATCCTCCCCGCCCGGCGCTCCTTGATCCGGATTACCAGCGGGTGGTAGCGGAGATCTCAGAGCTCGCTCGCCTGCGGGAGAACTGGGATTCGTACGGGGCGAACCCCATCGATTCGCAGGCCCGGGCCAATGCGGTCACGTTGGTCACGATGGTGGCGACCCACGTCCCAAAGCGAGTGCCACCTCCAATCGTGGGCCCGTCTACCGCGGGTGGCGTGGTATTGCGTTGGGAGCCGCGTGATCTGGAAGTCGTCGTCACCGTGCTCAGCCGCGGCGGAGAATATTACGTGGCGGAGCGTCACACCGATCGCGTGTTGGAAGAAGGTGAGGTAGGTCGCCCGGAGGCCTTTGTCGCGCGCGTCTCCGAGTTCCTGGCTCATTAGGCCACCCTCGTTTCCCCGACTGACGTCAACGTGACCGGTCCCGAATATCGACCGGGGCAGCGGATCACGCACGGCCTACTCTATCGACGAATCTGGCCT
This sequence comes from uncultured bacterium, assembly GCA_964509395.1. Lineage (GTDB taxonomy): Bacteria > Methylomirabilota > Methylomirabilia > Rokubacteriales > DASRDR01 > CAZDYT01. The sequence continues at coordinate 1,144 of CAZDYT010000333.1, read as the reverse complement.
CATCGGAGCTACTTCATCGACGGAGGACTGACAAGCCAGGTGTTCGATCGGAAACAGGATGATCACCTCTCGATGGCTCTTGCTGCCCTGACGACTCCCGGTTCGTGGCTGATCACCAGCACGGGCCGAAGCCCCGCCTGCTTGCGCCCCCGTGCCGGATTGAGGTCCGCCCAGTAGACCTCCCGCCTCAGTACCCGGGCCACGTGGCCTCCTCGCCGGTCATCCCCTCTTCCGCGAGCGCGCGCCCTTCCTTCGGATCGAGCTTCTTCACCTCGCTCACGAGCCGGCGCTGCCGGTGGCGCTCGAGCTTCTCCCTTACGGCTTCCTCGATGGCCCGGCTCCGGTTCTTGAACAGGCCGCTTTTGACCCCGCGATCGATCTCCTTGAGAAGACCTCTGTCGAGCGTGATCGCGATCTTTCCGGCCGCCATGCTGGCCTCCGCTTCGAGTATGATTTTTCATCATACCCCGAGCGTCCTTTCCGGCAACCCGGCGGGTATCATCTGCCACGGCTCACTCGGCTACTTCGCCCGCCAGGAGGTCTAGCGCCTGCTCCCGCCTGCGACCTCTGGGGGGTGCCGGTGACGCTTGCGATCATCGGGCCGCTCGCTTTCACGACCATTCCGCTGAGCCAGCTGCTGCGGGCCCTCTCACCCGCGAAGCCCCCAGCCACCCCGTCCGGGCATTTCACGTCAACCTCTTGCCTGACGTGTCCGGGTCGGCATGTTATCTATGCATCGATAGGCATAAGACCGAGGGAGGCCTTCCCATGCGCACAACCCTGGATCTTCCAGAGGGCCTGCTGGCCGCGGCGCAACGCGCGTGTGGTGCACGGACAAAGACCATGACAGTCGTCATGGCGCTTCAGCAACTCGTGAGCGCCGCCAAGATCGCGCAGCTTCGCGCCCTGCGGGGCAAGGTCCGGCTCAACGTGGACCTGAAGGAGCTCCCTGGCGAACGCGTCGCCGGCACCTGGCCCGTGCGGCGCCGATGAGTCTGATCCTGGTCGATAGCTCGATCTGGACCGAGTTCTTCCGCCGCCCGGATGCTCCGGCAAGCCTCGTACTCGACTATCTGCTCACCCATCGCCTCGTCTGCACCACCGGTCTCGTCAAGGCCGAGGTCGTCCCCGGCGCCCAATCGCC
>CAZDYT010000332.1:0-5038 GCA_964509395.1 uncultured bacterium | reverse complement strand
TCGTCTACGACAAGTTCCACGTCCTGCGCCACGCCAGCGAGGCGGTCGATGAGACCCGACGGGCCGAGTTCTTCCGGAAGCGGGGCGAGGCCCGTGCGCTGGTCCGTGGCAAGCGCTGGCTGCTGCTCCGGACCTGGGCGCATCTGGATCGGGAGGACCGCCAGGCGCTCCGCAAGCTGTTCGCCCTCAACCGCCGCCTGGCCAAAGCCTATCTGCTCAAGGAGCAGCTCGCCCAGCTGTGGACGTACACCTACGAGGGCTGGGCCCGACGGTTCCTGACCACGTGGCTCCGGGCCCTGCGCTGGCAGCGGCTGCCCGCCTTCGCGAAGCTGGGCCGCCTGCTGACCCGCCATCTCGACGGCATCCTGAACTACTGCCACGAGAAGGTCCCCTTCGGGAAAGTCGAGGCCATCAACGGCAACATCCGGGCGATGCTGCGCCGCGGCCGCGGCTACCGGGATCACGAGTACCTGCTCCTCAAGGTCCAGCGTGCCACCGCCACCCGCCGCCTCGGTCAAGCCGCATGAACACGGGCCTCGTTACAGATTCTGGTGAAGAGCGGTTTTTCCAGCCCCCGTCGTACGTGTAGAACTCGACCCGCTTCGACCGGTCGGACTCGCGCAGCGTCTTCTCGAGGTCGGCAAAGAGGGAGCCCTGCCGGGCCTGCGGCTCCTTCTCGCCCGCGGCCTTGCGCGCGCGCTCGATGATCTGGGCGATGCGGGACTCGGAGACGATCTCGTTGCGCTGGAGCGGCAGGACGGGCACCTCGCGTCTGTTGCGTTTCCCGGCCCAGAAAAGGACGGGGTCGGCAGCGGGGTCCATGCCACAACGACCGGCCGGTCGTCCCCCTGCGGTAGGTGACCGACGTTGATCGCCTTGCTCCATCCGTTGTCCACGGGGAGGGTGACGACCTGCTCGTCGGCGGGGAGGAGCGCCGTGTGCCCAGTTTCGGGCGTGCGCGGCTCCTTGACGTCGTCGTAGGTATAGCGGCTGACTTTCTTCTCTGATTTTGCGTTCTTCCTAGGTCCGCGCGGCATGGCGGTGTGACTCCTTCTCAGCTCGGAGCGGGGGTGGAGACGGCCCGAGTTCCGGCGCTGCACATCCCCCGGTAGTCGCAGGCGGCGCACTTCTTCGCGGCGGGGCTCGCCGGAAGGTCGCTCCTGCGGAGGGCATCGGCGGCCCCTCGCACCTGGACCTTCACGTCCTCAATAAATCCCTCGTCCACCGACCTCGGTTTCCGCTTGCGCTCGTCGAGTTCGTACACCTCCACGTAGTCTGGCCGCCGGCCGGTCAGCTCCTGATAGCCGACGGCGTACACGTGCAGCTGGGCCTCGGTCACGTGCTCGGGCTGGGCGCGATCGCTTGACTTGAGGTCCACGATCGTCGTCTCGCCCGTGTCCACGCGGCGCACGAGGTCGATGCGCCCGTTCACGGTCACCCCGTCGCCCAGGCTGATCTCGACCTGCTTCTCCGAGAACTCGACCTTGTCGAAGAGCGCCCGGTTGTCGTGGAGGTAGTCGCGGAGCACCCGCTCAGCGGCCGCCTCGAGCTGGCGACGCAGGGCCGGGTAGGCGTAGGGCGTGTGGAGGTGCGTCTCGACCAAGCGGGAGACCTCCCCCGGCTCGGCGATGTCGCCGCGGATGGCCCGGGCGTGGACCTCGGCCAGGGCGTCGTGCAGCGACTTCCCGTAGCCGAGCGCCTCATGGATCGGGGCGTTGAAGCCGTACAGGATCCGCAGCTTGAACTGGTAGGGGCACTCGAAGAAGTACTTCAGGTCGGAGAACGAGAAGACGACGTTGGCCACCCCCGCGCGCGGCGTGGGCGCGAGGCGCTTCCGGCCGGAGTAGTCGGTAGCACGGCGCTTGACCCACTTCGATGCGAGGACGTCGTCCCAGAACTCCGAGCGCCGCTGGAAGAGCTGGTTCCCCGGCACGGGCGCCCACGTGAGGTGCAGGAACTTCTGGCCTCGGGTCATCGCGACGTAGAACAGCCGGCGCTCGTCCGCTAGCGTCCCCTCGAAGCGAGCCTGCCCTTTGACCCCAGCGCGGGGCAGGAGGTGCCAGACTGTCCTGCCGCCGGGCTTCTTGGCGGGGAAGCGGTTCTTGAGCAGGGCGGGGACGAACACGACCGGCCACTGCATCCCCTTGGCCTGGTGGACGGTCATGACGCGGACCGCATCCGGGTTCGCGTACTGGTTGTCCTGCCACCCCTCGGGATAGGCGTCCTCGGCGCGGTGCTCGAGGAAGTTGGCGAACGAGTAGTACTTCTCGGCCGGCTTTGAGTGGTAATGGATCGTCTCGAAGTCCGAGATGAGCTGGCTGAACTTCCCGAGGTTGTAGAAGACCACCTCGCCGCGCCCGTCGGGGACCCGCTCCTCCCGTGCGCCAGCGTCCTCGAGGAAGGTCAGGAACAGGCGCTGGATGGAATAAAGCCCCCAGCGCTTCTGGTCCGACTCGCCGAAAGAGGCCTTCGCCTTGGAAGCCTTGGCGACCGCGCGCTTGAGGTCGGTCTCCTCGACGCCGAGGCGGGCGCCCGTCCAGGCTCCCTCGAGCGCGGTCTCGTCCACGCCGGGGCGCCCGGCCATAAAGTAGAAGAGCTGTCGGGCGGCCTCCGCCTCCGGCGCTCCGAAGAGGTTGGTCATTCCCGCCACGACGAACGGGACGCCGGCCGCCTCCAGCGCGCGGCTGATCGGTTCACCGTTCCGCTTCACGCTCCGGGGGAGCACCGCCATGTCCGACCAGGAGATGCCGCGCTCCCCGCCGTCCTGTCGGATGGCAACCCCGCGGAGCGCCTTCGCCGTCTCCGCGATGTAGCGCGCCTCCTCCTCGGGCGAGCCGAAAGAGAGAGCCACGATGTCCCCCGGCTCGGAGGCCTGCGCCTCCGTCGGCTTCATCGCCTTGGTGAGCCGTCCGGCGTTCTGCTCGATGAAGGCGCGAGCCGTCTCGACGATGCCCGCGCTGGAGCGGAAGTTCTCCTCCAGCGGGATACGCTCCACGTCGCGGTATCGGTCAGCGAAGGTGAGGATGTTTCCCACGTCGCTCCCACGCCACTGGTAGATCGTCTGATCGTCGTCGCCCACGACGCAGACCTTCGCGCCGAGGTCGTGAAGCAGCCAGACGATCGCCTCCTGGATGGGGTTGACGTCTTGGTACTCGTCCACGATGACGTAGCGGACGCGCTCGGCGAGCCGGGATCGCAGATCGTCCTCGTTCGTCATCACGTCTACGGCAGCCTCAAGGATCGCCGAGTAGTCGAGGTAGCTGCGTTCGTCGAGCAGGGTCTTGTATTCCTCGAGGCCATTCACCACGGGACAGCCTTTCAGGGCTGTCTCCTCGAGGTCCGCCTCCCGCAGGATCGAGAGCGCCGCGAGGTAGTGGAGCGTGTCCCGGTAGCGCACGAGCGGAGCGCCGCGGAGGTCGGTGGACGTCGTGAGGCCGCTCTGCTTGCTGTGCCGGTCCACGAACAGGCCCTGCTGAACCTCGTTCAGGACCTCGAACTTCAGGTACTTCGGCGCCTCGGTCTTCAGGAGCTCCAGGCAGAAAGCGTGGATCGTGCCCACGAACATCTCGGCGAGCCCGGTCACCTCGCCGAGCGACTCCCGGCAGCGCGTGATGATCCGCTCCTTGAGCTCGGCGGCGGCCTTGTCCGTGAAGGTGAAGGCAATGATGTTGTGGGGGGCGAGCGCACCGTTAGAGCGGGATCTCAGCAGCTCCACCACCCGGCGCGCCACAACCTCGGTCTTTCCCGAGCCGGCGCAGGCGATGAGCTGGAGGTTCCCGCCCTCGTGCTCGATCGCTTGTCGTTGACGGTCGGTGAGCTTCATTTCACTGGTAGGGCTCAAGGCGCCAGCCAACGCCAGGCGTAACCTGCGAGCCGGACCGGCGTGGGCCTTGCCACCGCAAGGCCCCTGGCGGGACGGACCGTTGGGTTTACGCGGATCTTAGGCCGATTCAAGCGCAACATCGACGCCCCTGATCTGCAAAGCAGAGAGTTCAAGCAAGTAGTTCGCGTCTCGCATCATCTCGTCGAGGCCACGATGGATCCGCTTCCGTCCCTTCTTTTCGAGCGCGATATCGAGCTCGTGAATTATCTTGTTCCTGACCAGGAAGATCTCCTGAAGCCTGCTACGATCGATCTTGTCGGTCGGGAGCCCGAGAGCGGAGAAAACGCGAAATACCTGGTCGGCAGATTGGAGACTGCCACCGGTGAGCTCGCGAACATACTCCTCGATTACGGCGTCCTGGGTCGAACCCGCCGCCAGCACGCGACCGAGAAAGCGGGGGCCACTCGGAGAGTCCGTTGCCTCATCCTCGGGCCTGATGCTGCGAGCGATAAACTTCTCGAGCCCTTCTCTCACTCGCCCCTTCTTCTTCGCGAGGGTGGGCAAGCAGTCCTTCACGAGCTGCTTCGCCGTAGCATCGAGCCCTGCCGCAGCCATGACCAGCATGGCACGGAGCATATCTTGCTCGGCATCAGTCGAGATCCCGCCGATGTGCCCGCGCTCGGCCCGGTAGAGGTCGTAAGCCTTGAGGAGTGCATCGGCCGACTCGCGCGCGCGCAGCAGGATCTCGAAGGCATTCTGAGCCCGCTCGCTCCGGGGCTGCGCGAGCTTCGGGGGCTCCAGGTCGTGAAACTTGATCTGCACGCCTGACTTTGTCCCAGCGGTTGCCATGGTTCAGTTCTTGGCAGGACCGCGTCCCCGCCACCTGCATCGCCAAGCATAGCCGCCCCCGGCGCGGCACGCCAGGGGGCGGGCGTGCCGGGGCGCCGCCGGTATCCCGGGGTCTCCGCGGGGACCGACCGGACCCTGGGCGCCAGGCCGCCGGCGCGCCGACGACACCAGCTTCGCTCTCCGAGGTGACGTCGGCGGCCGCCTCTCCTCCCCCCCGGCCGCCCCGGTGGCCCGGCGCTCTTTCACAAGGTGCAGCAGGAGCACGCACATCACCTGCCCGGGGTTCAGCCACCGCCCGTCCGGACCGATGATGCCGAGGCGGTCGGCGTCGCCGTCGTTGGCGATGCCGAGGTCCGCGCGGGTGCG
>CAZDYT010000331.1:0-5042 GCA_964509395.1 uncultured bacterium | reverse complement strand
AGGTGGAGTTCACGTGGTACCACAAAAAGGACATGTGGCCAGCCATCAGGAGCGCCTTCCAGGCCGGAGAGGGGCCTGATCTGTTTTACTACGATGACGACGTTCCCGAGTTCATCACCGGCGGATTGCTCGCCGACCTGTCAGACGGCGTCAACTGGACCAACGTCGAGCCATGGGCGAAGCAGCACTGGACGCGGTCCGGGCCACGAGGGAAGGTGGGCGTCTGGGCACTGCCGGTCGACGCCTCCACGGACGAACTGTACTATAACAAGAAGCTGCTCCGAGAGCTGGGCCTGAGCGTCCCCTCCAACCTACAGTTCGATGACAACACGTTCGCCGAGGTCGTCAAGAAGTGCGTGGCGGCCGGGAAGAGTGGCTTCGCGGTCGGCGTTGGCGATCGCCCGTACCCTGGGACCTACATCACCAACTATCTGCTCCTGCACAAACTCGGTGAGCAGGACCTGCGGGATCTGTGGGCGGGCGGTGGCCGGGTCACGTGGAATGACCCGCGTGTTCAGGAGATGCTCGCCTACCACAAGAGCCTCATCGATATGAAGGCCTACCCGGCTAGCATCAGCAGCTTGCGGCTGGGGGAAGCCCATCGCTACTTCCACACCGAGCAGCGGGCCTGCTTCATGCCGGTCGGCAGCTGGTATACCTTCCGCGCCTTTCAACCGGTCGAGGCCGGCGGGCAGCCGAAGGATTTCGAACTGGGGATGCTGAACTACCCCGCGGTGAGGGATGGCAAGGGCAACGATCTGAAATTTCTCACTATCGCGCACTCCCTCGCGGTCAACGCGAGGAGCAAGCACATCAACGTGGTGAAGGCGATCCTGAACTCGGCCGCAGATCCGGACGTTGGGGCGTTGTGGACCTCGAAGATGGTGAGCCGCTCCACGATCAAGACCGATACGGCGAAGATTCAGAGCGAGTACGGCTGGTACTTCAAGATGTATGAGGAAGCCAACCGGCTGGCCAAACCCGTGGTCTTGCCCTGGCAGCCGGTGATGAAGGCAGGGATGAGTGACGCCTACACCCAGGTGATGAACTCGGCCTTTCCCGCTGGCCTGATCTCCGTCGCTGAGGCGACGAAGAAGCTCGAGGAAGCCCGATCTCGCGGCCGCTGATCTGACTTGCCTTCCCGGCTGAGCGCCTTCGCGGGCCGGGCGATAGGAGCCGTGGCTTCCCGACTGCGAGCGGGCTCACCATCGCGGGATCGTGCCTAGGCGGCGCGGCGATACCGGCCCAGCCTCCCGTGTCCGGTGGGCCCTGGCCGCGACCTTCCTGGGCCCCGCACTCCTCCTCCATCTCGGCTTCACGCTCTATCCCATGCTGCGCACCTTGTATAACAGCTTTTTCGTCGTGCCGACCGTCGATGAGCAAGCCTTCGTAGGCCTCCAGAACTTTCGGGATATCTTCTCGGCCGACGACGTCATCTGGCAGGCGGTGCGGCATAGCGTGCTGTGGGCGACGGTCTCGCCGCTGGTGGAGATCCCCATCGCCTTCCTGCTCGCGCTGGCGCTCTTTGCCAGGGTGCCCGGGGCGCGCTTCTTTCGGGTGGCCTGGTTCGCGCCCGTCCTGCTGAGCTACGTCGTGGTGGGACCAGTTTGGATGTGGATCTATAACCACGAGTGGGGTGCCGTCAACGTGACACTACGAGCCCTGGGCCTCGGCGGCCTGGCTCGCCCCTGGCTCGGGGACCTGGCCACGGCGCTCCCGGCCTTGATCGCCGTGACCACATGGATGTTCGTCGGGTTCTACATGGTCGTGCTCCTGGCGGCACTGAGCTCACTGCCCACGTCGGTGCTCGAGGCGGCCTGGATCGATGGGGCGGGCTGGTGGCGGAGCGTGTGGGCGATCATGATTCCCCTGGTGCGGCCAACGATCGCCAACTTGGTGGTGTTGTCCGTGATTGGCAAGCTCAAGCAGTTCGCCCTGGTGTGGGTGATGACCAATGGCGGTCCGTTCTGGGCAACCGAGACCGTGGCCACGTATATCGTCAAGCGCGCGTTCGAATGGAAGACCCTGGATCTCGGTTATCCGTCCGCCGTCGCCACGCTGTGGTTGGTCGTCATGCTGGTCGTGACCGTGGCGCTCATGCGTGTGCTACATCGTCGGGAGCAACTGGAGTTCTGACGGTGGCTTCGTCGCGCTTCTTTCGAGCCGTCATCGCGGGAGGTCTGTTCCTGTACACCGTGCTGTGGACAAGCCCGGTGCTCTGGATGGCGCTCATTTCGTTACGAAGCACAGAGGAGTTCTATCGGAATCCCTACGGGCTGCCCATCCCGGCTCACTGGGACAAGTTCTGGACGGCCTGGTTCGATTTCGGCTATCAGGCGTATTTCCGGAACTCAGTCATCGTGGCCGTGTCTGCCACGGTCATTTTGGTCGTCGTCGGGTCAATGGCCGCCTTCTTCTTCGCTCGGTACCGGTTTCCCCTGAGGGAGGCCCTGTACCTGCTGATCTTTTCGGCGATCATGTTGCCGCCCCAGGTGACGATTCTGGCGCTCTTCCAGATGCTCGTCCAGTATGGGCTCTATAACACCTTGCTCGGGCTCATCCTCGTGTATGCGGCGTCGCACTTGCCGTTGACGCTGTACCTGCTGCGGGCATTTTTCGCCCAGATCCCGCGTGAGCTGGAAGAGGCGGCCCGGCTGGATGGTGCCAGCGACTGGACGATGTACTGGCGGGTGATGTTTCCGATGGCACGGCCGGCGATCATTGCGGTGATGGTGATCAACTTCCTGGAGTTCTGGAACGAGTTCCTGTACGCGGTGGTGCTCATCAATCAGCAGAGCCAGCGGACGCTGCCGCTCGGCGTGATGTTCCTGATGGGGGAGCAGCAGGAGAACGTGGGAATGCTCGCGACCGGCCTGATGATTGCGGTCCTTCCAGTGGTGGTGCTGTACGCCTTCTTTTCAGAGCGCATTACCGAGAGCTTCACCGCGGGGGCCATTGCGGGAGCATAGGGGGTGCCGAGCGCAGTTCCGGGATGTTGTCCCAGGTGGCGCTGCCTGCCGTCGCCGGTGATTGGCACGACTCCTGCTCTTAAGGGACCGGGCCGGGTCGCGCAGGCCGGCTGAACGCTGAGACGCGACTAGGCCGCGAGCGGATCGCGCCCTTGCTGGCGGCGTACGCCGAGATGTTCGGGACACCTCGCTCGCTGGACAGCGACCCGATGGTGATGATCTTGCCCCCGCCCCGCCGGCGCATGAGCTGGGCGGCCGCCTGGCACGTGAAAAGCATCCCTTCAGGTTCGTCGCGAAGACTTCGTCCCACGCCTCTTCCGCGTACTCGAGCGCAGGGCCCCGGCGGTTGATTCCGGCGCTGGTCACCAGGATGTCGAGGCGGCCAAAGCGGTCCCCCAGGCTCGCTGCAGCGGCTCGGACGTCGCCGGTGCGGGCGACGTCGCACACGAGACTGTGAGCGACGCCCCCGGCGGACCGGATCACCCGGACCGCCTCATCGAGGGCTTCAGACCGGCGGCCACTGACGACGACCGTCGCCCCGTGCCGGGCCAGCGCCTCGGCAGCCCCACGACCGAGACCGGTACCACCGCCTGTCACCCACGCAACCTGCCCGGCCAGGTCGAGCATCGTCCCGCCACGATCACGAACCGCACCCGGCACCACCATCGGTCTCAGTCGGCCGCGAAGAGGTCGGACGGCATCGGGCTCAGGTCCGGGCTGACCCTGACCGGGAACTCGACGTGAGCGAGGACGTCCCTCGACACGTCGACGCCCGGGGCCACTTCGGTGAGCACCATCCCGTCTCGCTCTCGCCGAAAGACCGCCCGCTCCGTCACATAGAGGGCCTCCTGGCCCTTCTTCGCAGCGCCTTCGCCGTTGAACGTGATCAGCTCGACGTCCGCCACGAACCGTCGGATCTGGCCTTCCCGCTCGATCCGGAGACCGGCGGCACTCACGGACACCCGGAGGCCCTTGGCCGTCAGCGTCCCGCAGAAGACGACCTTGCGGGCGGCGTGCACGATGTTGATGAACCCGCCCGAGCCCGGCATCATGCCCCCGAACCGCGCGACGTTGACGTGGCCCAACCGGTCCACCTCGCCGAACGACAAGCAGGCCACATCGATGCCGCCGCCGTCGTACCAGTCGAAGACCTGCAGGGAGTCGAGGATCGCCGAGGGGCCCACCGCCACGCCGCCCACCCCCGGGAGCCCCCCGATCGGCCCCTGCTCGAGGGTGAAGGTGATCTGCTGGGCGACGCCTCGTTGGGCCGCGACGTGCGGGACCACATACATCGGGATGCCGGCCCCCAGGTTCACGACGTTCCCCGGCCGGAACTCCCGCACCGCGCGACGAGCGATGACAACCTTCTCGTCGAGCGGCAGCCGGGCCGGGCGGAGCGGCACGCGAAGTTCGCCGCTCATCGTCGGGTCGTGCTCGTCCTGGAACTCCTCCGGCGCCACGACCACGAAGTCCACCAGGGAGGCCGGGATGATCACCACTCGCGGGTGGAGCGACCCGGCCGCCGCCGTGCGCGTCACCTCGGCGATGACCGTGCCGCCCGAGTTCCGGGCGGCCAGCGCCATGTAGAACACGCCCAGCGTGAAAGGATCCCGCTCCAGCGAGACGTTGCCGTGCTCGTCCGCAGTCGTCCCCTTGATGATCGCCACGTCGATGGGCTGCCGCGGATAGAAGAGCGCTTCCTCGCCTCCCAGGGTCACGAGCTCGGCGAGCGGCGCCCGGGTCGCGCCGTTCATGCGGCCACCCTCTCGCCGGGGGTCGACGAACGTGTCGAGGCCGACCGGCGTCACGAGGCCGGGGCTCCCGGCGGCTGTCGCGCGGATCCACGCGAAGATCGTGCCCATGGGCAGGTTGTAGGCCTCGACGGCGTCCTGCGCGACTAGCGTGTTCAGCTCCTTGCCGGCGTCTCGACTGAAAGACCCGGCCACGACTCGCCGCATCAAGCCCGCCCTGGCCAGGCGGTTGACCCCGGTGCCCTGGCCGCCGATGCCGGCGCGGGCCCGCTCCGCCATGATGGGGTAGACCACCTGGAGCCGCCGGGGCCGGCCCTCGTCG
>CAZDYT010000330.1:0-5049 GCA_964509395.1 uncultured bacterium | reverse complement strand
TTGCATGTGTTAGGCACGCCGCCAGCGTTCGTTCTGAGCCAGGATCAAACTCTCCAGTTTGATCTTTGAACCAGATTCCCACGTCAGGCCGTTCGGCTTTGACAGGGAAAGGGCATGCACACCTTACCGGTGAGCCAGTAGCATATTCAGTTTTCAAAGAGCCGAGGACCGCTCTGAGAGCTGACCGGTGATCGAATATCAACCGGGCGGGTCTTCGAACCCCACAGCCCACACCCCGGAGGGTCTAGGCCAAGAAGAATACTAGAGGCTTGCCGGGGACCTGTCAAGGGGTTTTTGCACCCGGAGAGTCCTCGGCGACGGCAGGTTCGACCACTTCGACGAGTCGGAACTCCCGCCGCCCCCGCCGAATCAGGATCTGCTGGCCCACGGCCACCGTCAAGGCCCGATAGGGGTCCTCGACCCGTTGCTCATCGAGCCAGATCCCGCCCTGCTGGATGAGGCGGCGCGCCTCGGAGAGGGAGCCGGCGACCCCGGAGGCAGCTACCAGGCGATCCACCCGCGCCTCGCCGCCGGGCGGCCGGGGGTAGCGGATGCGGGACACCTCGGCGGGAACCTCCCGGGCCTGGAACTGCCGCGCGAACGCTTCCTCGGCCCGGCGGGCCGCCGCCTCGCCGTGAAACTGCGCCACCACGATCCGCGCGAGCCGCTTCTTGGCCTCCATGGGGTGGAGCCGACCGCGCCGAACGCCCGCCACGATAGTGTCGAGCTCGGCGGGGCTGAGCGGCGTGACGAGCGGGTAGTAGGCGAGCATGACCTCGTCGGAGATGGACATGAGCTTCCCGAACATCTCGGCCGGGGGCTCCGTGATCCCGACGTAGTTGCCGAGGCTCTTCGACATCTTCTGGGCGCCGTCCGTGCCCACGAGGAGCGGCATCGTGATCATGATCTGCGGCTCCTGCCCCACCGCGCGCTGGAGATCCCGGCCGACGAGCAGGTTGAAGGTCTGGTCCGTACCGCCCATCTCGACGTCCGCCCGGAGGGCCACGGAGTCCTGCGCCTGGAAGAGCGGGTAGAGGAATTCGTGGAGGTGAATGGGACGTTCGGCCTCGTAGCGCTGTGCAAAGTCTTCGCGCGAGAGGAGGCGCGCCACCGTCACGTGGGCCGCCATGCGGATCACGTCCTCGGCGCGGAGCGGGGCCAGCCAGGCCGAGTTGAAGACCACCCGCGCTCGTTCCGGATCGAGGATCTTGAAGACCTGATCGCGGTACGTCTGCGCGTTCGCCTCGATCTCCTCGCGGCTCAGGGGCCTGCGGGTCTCCGACTTCCCGGTGGGATCCCCGATCATTCCCGTGAAGTCGCCGATGACGAAGTAGATCATGTGGCCGAGATCTTGGAGCTGCCGCATCTTTTGGATCACGACCGTGTGCCCGAGGTGGAGGTCGGGCGCGGTCGGATCGAAGCCCACCTTGACGACGAGCGGCGTCCGCGCCCGCACCGAGCGCTCGAGCTTACCCCGGAGCTCCTCCTCGGTCACGATGGCCGCCGTCCCGCGGCGGATCAGGGCCAGCTGCTCGTCGGCGGGAAGCGTGGGGGCGGGGTCCGGCATGGCGCAGCCGGTTGTATCACAGGCCGGAGCGCGTCCGCAAGGCGCCCGGGCCGCGCGGTCCTCGCGGGGCTGCGCAGTATAATGAGATCGGCCATACTGCCGGAGAGACGAGAGCCGTGTCCCTGCGCCCCCGCGTCCGACGTCCCGGGATCCTCGTGCACCGCCGCAGGCGCGGTGGCCGGCGGTGGCGCCTCGGGCCGGGCCTCGCCCGCTGGGGAGGGCGGCTCCGGCGGCTCGCGCCGTCCTGGGGGCTCGTCCGGTGGGTCCTCGCCAGCCTCCTGCTGCTCCTCCTCGTGGCCTCGGCGGCGATCGCGGTCGCAGCGTACCTCTACTGGCCGCCCGACCTCCCATCCGTCAAGGCGCTCGAAGAGTACGCCCCGAGCCTCGGCACCAAGGTCTACGCGGACGACGACGAGCTCCTGACCGAGTTCCAGGCCGAGCGCCGGATCTTCGTCCCGCTCCGGGAGATCCCCAAGAGCCTCCGGGACGCCGTCATCGCCATCGAGGATTCCCGATTCTACACGCACTTCGGCGTGGACCTCCGCGGGATCGCGCGGGCCGCCTACGCGAACTTCCGCCACAACCGAATCGTCGAGGGGGGGAGCACGATCACGCAGCAGCTCGCCAAGCTGCTCTTCCTCACGCCCGACCGCAGCTTCGAGCGAAAGGTCAAGGAGGCCCTGCTCGCCCTCGAGCTCGAGAAGCGCTACTCGAAGGATCGCCTCCTCGAGATCTACCTGAACCAGATCTACCTCGGCCACGGCTCTTACGGCGTGGAGGCGGCCGCCCGTATGTATTTCGGTACGTCCGTCCAGGAGCTCACCCTCTCGCAGGCGGCCCTCCTGGCCGCGTTGCCGCGGGCGCCGGGCAGCTACTCGCCCTTCGACCACCCGGAACTCGCCCGAAAGCGACGCGCCCGGGTCCTCGAGCGCATGGTCGAGCTGGGATACGTCGCGCCGGCCGAGGCCCGCCGGGCCAATGCCGCCCCGCTCGGCCTCGTGGCACCGGAGCGGCGCCGCGCGAGCGGGCAGTATTTCCTGGAGTACCTCCAGCAGAGTCTCGAAGCGAAGTTCGGGAGCGACCTCCTCTACAAGGGGGGCCTCTCCGTCTACACGGCGCTGAACCCGGTGATGCAGCGCTCCGCCGAGCGGGCGCTCCGCGAGGGGCTTCAGGCCCTCGCGACCCGGCAGACCCCGAAGGTCGCGGGGCGGGGCGCGGCGTCGAGCGCCGCGCCCGAAGGGGCCGTCCTCGTCATCGAGCCGCAGACCGGGTACATCAAGGTCCTCGTCGGCGGCTCCGACTTCGCGCGGAGCGAGTTCAACCGGGCGATCCACGCACGGCGTCAGCCCGGATCGGCCTTCAAGCCCTTCGTGTACCTCGCCGCCATCGAGGCGGGACGGACGCCCGCGGATCTCATCGACGACAGCCCCGTGACCTATACGTCCGGTCCCGGCAAGACCTGGGCGCCGGAGAACTACGACGGCAAGTTCCGTGGGCCGATCACGCTGCAGCAGGCGCTCGAGGAGTCCGTGAACGTCCCGACGGTTCGGCTCGCAGAGCAGATCGGGGTCGGCCGCGTGATCGAGGCGGCGCGCCACCTCGGCATCCAGAGCGCGCTCCAGGCCAACCTCACGCTGGCCCTCGGCAGCTCCGATGTGACGCTCCTCGAGTTGACGGCGGCGTACGGGGCGCTCGCCAGCCAGGGCGTGTGGATGGAGCCGATCGCCGTTCGCTACGTCACCGACGCCCTGGGCCGGCTGATCGAGGAGAACATCCCGCAGGGGCGGGAGGCCGTCAACCCCGCGGTGGCCTACGTGCTGACACACATGCTCCGCGGCGCCGTCGAACGCGGAACCGCCGTCAGCGCGCGCGCGCTGGGGCGCCCGATTGCCGGGAAGACCGGCACCACCAACGACTTCGCGAACGCCTGGTTCGTCGGCTACACGCCGTCGCTGGTCGCGGGGGTCTGGGTCGGACACGACCGGGTGCGGAGCCTCGGGCCCGACGAGACCGGGGCGCGGGCCGCGCTCCCCATCTGGATCAGCCTGATGCGGGAGATCCTCAAGGACCGGCCGGTGGAGGACTTCCCACTCCCCGACAACGTCGCCATGGCCCGCATCGATATGACCACGGGCTTCCTCGCGAATCCGACCTGCCCGAAGCCGGTCGTCATGGCCTTCGTCGCCGGAACCGAGCCGACCCGCTTCTGCCCCGTCCATCCGTAGGTCCTCTCGGAGGGGGGCGGTGCCCCCCTCCGAGGGGTTGCGCAGGCCAAGCTTGCGCTCGGCGCGCTCCGATCAGCCCGCGCGGACGAGCACCGGTGTGCGGCAATCGCGACGCGGCGCGACGGAGCGGCCCGAGGTCACGCGAGACTCAAGACGTCTCGGCGGGGAGGGTCTGGGCGAGGAATCGTGGGGCCCGAAGCTCCGCTCCGGTCAGCACGGCCACGTACCTGTCGAGGAGCGCTCCTGCCTCGCGCTCGACGGCCGGCGGGACCCGGGCGCGGAGGCGCGCCTCCCACGCGGCGGCCTGGAGGCCGCGGAGGACCCCGAGCGCCCGCGACGACACCTCCCGCAGGCCCGCGTACTCACGCGCGGCTCCACGGCAGCGCGCGCACAGCAGGCCGCCCTGCGACGGGTCGAAGGCTAGCGTGGTCGTCCCGATCGGCCGGCCGCAGCCGACGCAGCGGTCGAGCCGGGGACGATGGCCGGTGAGGTCCAGCAGGCGCAGCGTAAAGGCGAGCTGGACCCGCGCCGGGGGTCCCGCCTCCGACGCGCGAAGGGCCCGGAGCAGGAGCGCAAAGCAGGCGGGATGCGGATCCCGCTCGGCCGTCAAGCGCCCCACGGCCTCAATCATCCGCGCGCCCTGGCCGAGCCGCTCGAGGTGCTCCCGGAGCCGGCTGAAGGACCGACGGACATCGAAGTGATCGAGCCGCAAGAGGTCGCGCCCTTCCCGCTCGAACCCGACGGCCTCGCCCCAGGTGAAGAGCTCAAGCGCCCCGCCGAAGCGGGATCGGACGCGCCGCGCGCCCCGGGCGACGGCGGTGAGCTTGCCGAGGTCGCGCGTGAACAGGGTCACGAGACGGTCATACTCCCCGAGATCGCGGGAGCGCAGGACGATGCCCTCGGTGCGGAAGAGCGGCACGTTGGGGAAAGTCAGGAGGTCAGGCGGTAGCCAAGCTCGCGGAGGGCGGCGGCGTCGCGGCGCCAGTGTTTGCGCACCCGCACCCAGAGATCGAGATACACGGGCACCCCGAAGAAGGCCTCGAGGTCGCGCCGGGCGGCCTCGCCGACGCGCTTGAGCATCGCTCCACCCTCGCCGATGACGATGGCCTTCTGGGAGGGCTGCTCGACGAAGATCTCCGCCCGGACATACAGTCGGAGGGGGACTTCGGCCCCCTCCGACGGCCCTCCCGGCAGACCCCGGCCGTTCGCCTTGTCCATCTCGGCCGTGACGCGCTCGGCCTGCGGCCTCGCGGACGT
>CAZDYT010000329.1:0-5097 GCA_964509395.1 uncultured bacterium | reverse complement strand
TCTGCTTGGGGTCGAGGCCGATCGTGGGCTCGTCGAGGATCAGCACCTCAGGGTCGACGATGAGCGCCAGGGCGAGTCCCACCCGCTGCCGATAGCCCTTGGAGAGGCGCCCGATCAGCCGTCCCTGGACGTCCTCGATCAGGCAGCGCGCCATCACCTCGCCCCGCCGCCGCCGGCGCTCGGCGCGCCCGAGCCCCTTGACGTCCGCGACGAAGTCGAGATAGCCGGCCACGGTCAGGTCGTTATAGAGCGGCACGTGCTCGGGGAGGTATCCGATCCGCCGGCGCACCTCGAGCGACTGCTCGAAGACGTCGTAGCCGGCCACGCGGGCGGTCCCGCCGGAGGCGGGCATGTAGCAGGCGAGGATGCGCATCGTCGTGGTCTTCCCCGCGCCGTTCGGCCCGAGGAAGCCGACGATGGCCCCCTTCTCGACGGTGAAGGTGACGTCCTGAATCGCCGCCGCCGGCCCGTAGTACTTCGTGAGGCGGTCCACCTCGATCATCGTGCGCTCCGCATCGTCAGTCGTCGGGAAAAGGCGCTCTAGGGCTCCCTGAAGATGCAGCTCCTGCGGATGCAACCGAAGTCTTCAACAACGCACGAATTATAGCACGACGACTCAGATGAGCCCGTTGATCTGTCCCGCCGCGTCGACGTCGATCCGCTCGGCGTTCGGCGAGCGCGGGAGGCCGGGCATGGTCAGGATGTCGCCGGTCAGCGGGACGAGGAACCCGGCGCCCGCCGAGATGCGCACCTCGCTGACCGTTACCGTGAAGTCCCGCGGCCGCCCCAGCAGCGTCGGATCGTCGGACAGCGAGCGCTGGGTCTTCGCCATGCAGATGGGCAGCGCCGCGTAACCGAGCGCCTCCGCCTGGGCGATCTGCGCCTCGGCCTGCTTGGTGTAGACGACGCGCTCGGCTCCGTACATCCGCGTCGCGATGGTCTCCACCTTCGCCTTGATCGGCGCGGCCCAGTCGTAGAGCGGGCGGAAGCGCGTCGGTTCGCGCGCGAGCAGCGCATCGAGCGTCGCGGCGAGCGCCTCGCCCCCCGCTCCTCCCCGGGCGAAGACGTCGGTGACCACGGCCTCGACCCCGAGCTCCGCGCAGTGATCGACGATGGCCTGGAGCTCGCGGTCGGTGTCGGACGGGAACCGGTTGAGCGCGACGACGAGCGGCACGCCGAAGAGGCGAATGCCCTCCACGTGCTTCTCGAGGTTCGCCATGCCGTCCTTGATCGCGGCGAGATCCTCCCGATCCACGCCCGCCATCGGCACGCCGCCGTGGTACTTGAGCGCACGCGCGGTCGCGACGAGGACGACCGCGTCGGGCACGAGCCCCGCGTAGCCGCACTTGATGTCGAAGAACTTCTCCGCCCCCAAATCGAAGCCGAAGCCCGCCTCGGTGACGCACACCTCTCCGAGCTTGAGCGCCAGCTTGGTGGCCACCACGGAGTTGCAGCCGTGCGCGATGTTGGCGAAGGGGCCGCCGTGGACCAGGGCCGGCGTCCCCTCGAGCGTCTGCACGAGATTCGGGTGGATCGCGTCGCGCAGGAGCGCCGCCATCGCCCCCGTGATCTTGAGGTCCTGTGCGACCACCGGACGACCGTCGAACGTGAAGGCGAGCAGGACACGGCCCAGGCGCGCCTTGAGATCCATGAGGTCCTCGGCGAGGCAGAGGAGCGCCATCACCTCGGAGGCCGCCGTGATGAGAAAGCCTTCCTCCCGCGGGTAGCCCTGGAAGCGGCCGCCGAGCCCGAGCACGATCTGACGCAGGGCCCGATCGTTCATGTCCATCGCCCGACGGAACAGGATCTGGCGGGGGTCGATGCGCAACGCGTTGCCGTGATAGAGATGGTTGTCCAGGCACGCGGCGAGCAGGTTGTGGGCGCTCTCGACCGCGTGGATGTCGCCGGTGAAGTGGAGGTTGATCTCGTCGGCGGGGACGACCTGCGCGCGCCCGCCGCCGGTCCCCCCGCCCTTGATGCCGAGACAGGGGCCGATGGATGGCTCCCGCAACGCGACCACGGCCCGGCGGCCGATGCGGGTGAGGGCCTGGCCGAGGCCGATCGTCACGGTGGTCTTGCCATCCCCCGGGGGCGTTGGGGTGATCGACGAGACCACGGCCAGCTTGCCGTTCGGCATGCTCCGCCGCGCCTCCAGCGCGGAGAAAAGCACCTTGGCCTTGTGGCGGCCGTACGGGATGAGATCGACCTCGTCGAGGCCGAGGCCGGCGGCAATCGCAGCGATCGGCTTGGGGGACGGCGGAGTGGCAGCCATGGCGCCCTAGTCTCGGTCTTCGATCAACTCGAGGACGGTGGACGTTACCGCGTTCATGTACTTCGTCGCGCTCTCGGGCGAGGAGGCGTCGAACACGAGCAGCGAGTACACGATCACGGCATCCGTATGCGTGCACAGGAGCACGCGGTCGGCCCCGGAAAGGCGCGCATCCCGGGTCACCTTCTTGAAGTAGTGCATTCGAAGCTGCGAGAGCCGCTCCAGCACCGGTGAAATCTCGTCGTCGAACGTCGTCCGGTACTCCTCCATCACCCCATCCTCGATCATGGTACCCGCCTCCCGTCGAGAGCCTGGCTGTAGAGCGCCGAGAGAAACTCTCTCGCGCCGGTGCAGGTGGGTCAGTTCCGCCGGCCGTACAGAATCGCGCTCATCCGCGTTGGGGCTCGGCCGATGCGCTCTTCAGCGCGGCCGACGCGTCCCGCGCCTGCGGCGACTGCCCATCCGATCGCGACTCGTCCATCTGATCGGGACGCCGCCCGCCCACCGACTGCGGCCCGTCGTCCCGTCGTGACGGCCCATCCTCGGCCTTCGGCTCCGGGTACCCGCCTTCGGGCCGTCGCTCCCCGCCGGCTGTGGCAGCCTCTGGAACGAGGAGCGCGGCCAGCCACTCCGGGATGGCGATCATCCGCTGGGTCTCCGGGTGCCAGCAGGCGTGCCGCGTCTCGCCGGTCGCGATCAACTCACCCGACTCTGCGTGACGGATCTCGTAGCGAAAAAGAAACGACGCCCGCTTCCGCTCGGCAACCCAACACTGCACGCGGAGCAGATCGTCCAGGCGCGCCGGTTTGACGTACCGGACGGTCGCTTCCACCACGGGCATGTGGATCCGGCGGTCGACCTCGGACATCGCCAGGCCATTCTGCCGGAGAAACTCGACGCGGCCGACCTCGAAGTAGGTGAGGTAGTTCCCATAGTAGACGACGCCCATCGTGTCGGTCTCGGCGTACCGCACCCGAATCGTCACCTTGCCGATCACCGTCGCGCCCTCAGAGCGTGCGCCGCCCTCCGACCTAGAGATACTGGCCGTAGCGAATCTTGACCACCACGTCGCGGACACGACGGAACTCGTCCACCGCGCGCAGCACGTCCGCCGTCGCCACCCGCCCCGGCTCCGGACCCACGCCCGCGAGCTGCACCTTGCCCTCCAGCGCCCGCCGCAGCACCTCGGAGACCTCGCCGCCGCTCATGCCGGCAAGTCGGGGCACCAGCGCTTCGTAGTCCATCGACTCGAAGAGAGTCCGCTCCGCCACCCGCTCCGCCCGAGCCCGAATGATCTCGATGATCTCGCGGAGTTCCGGGCCCTCGGGGAGCGGCACCTCGATGAGGTGGTCCAGGCGACCCGGAGCGATGAGCGGGGAATCGATCCCGTCGGGCCGACTCGTCGCGGCGAGCACGATGAGGGTGGGAAACGCGGAGAGCCCGTCGAGCAGCTCACAGACACCGCTGATCAGCGGGGCGGCCGCCTCACGGGCCCGCTCAGGCGAGAGGATGTGCTCGAGCGATAGCGCGTCGGCGTCATCGAAAAAGATGACGCCCCTGCCCTCCGATGCGGCGAGCTGGAAGACCTCCTTGATCACCTCCGCCACGTTGGGCCCGACCTTGGACGTGAGGGTCGTGAGCCGCATATGGTAGAAGAGGGCCTCCGAAGCCGTCGCGAGCGCTTTGGCGAGCAGCGTCTTGCCGTTACCCGGTGGACCGTAGAGGAGCGCGCCCCGCGGCGGGCTGATCCCCCAGCGCCGGTAGAGCTCGGGCATGCGCAGGGCGTACGAAAGGCCGCCGATGGCGCTCTTGGCGTGCTGGGCGCCGCCGATCATGTCCAACGTCACGACCGGATGCGGCACCACCTCCACCCGCCCTCGCAGATCACCATACTTCGTCTCAAGCTTGGCGATCAGGTCGTCGAAACGACGCTGCACCGCCCACTCGTGGGCAGGAAGGGCCGAACTCAGGCGGGAGGAATCGAAGACCAAATCAAAAGTGGGGCGAGGGCCCGGGCTTCGGCATCGCGCGCTCCGCCTTGTCAAACACGCGCTCTTCCACGAGGATCGGGACCTTGGCGCGGAGCGCGAGCGCGATCGCGTCCGAAGGCCGCGAGTCGACCTTCAGGACGTTGCCGCCGGCATCCAGGTAGAGAACGGCGTAGTAGACGTCGTTTTTCAGATCCGTGATCACGATTCGCGAGAGCGATGCTTTGAGGTCCGAGAGCAACGTCATGATGAGGTCGTGCGTCAACGGGCGGGGAGGCGTCACCCCCTGGAGCGGGAGCGCGATGCCGTTGGCCTCGAAGTGACCGATGGTCATGACCAGGGTACGCTTGTCCCGCTTGCCCTGCAGCACGACCAGGGGTTGGCGCGACTGCGGGTCGAGGAGCACTCCCGTGACCTCGGCCTCCTGGAGCCCGGCGATGCCCGGCGGCGCCTTCTCAGCCGCCCCCTTCGCCCCGACCACGACGAGGCCGATCGCCAACATCACCCCCACGGTCCCCATCCGGCCGATCCGCATGGCCTGCTCCTTCCCGCGGCCGGGAGCACCATCGGGACGCGACGCTTCGGGCCAGCACGCCTCCCCGCCGCCGCTTGCCTCGCGCCACGGCCGCCTCGCGCGTGATATCGCCCAGTATACACACTCGGTCAGGCCCTTCCTAGCGTCTCCCGTGCGGCCATCCCTCTCAGCTCGCTCCCGAATGATGCGAGCTAGGGGCCTGTCGGAGAAACCGCGCCACTCGCGAAAGAACTACCGTAACGCCTCAAGCTGTTCCGCTGTCGGCGCCGGCTTCGCCGGCGCAACCCCTCCTCGGGGGAGGTCCG
>CAZDYT010000328.1:0-5100 GCA_964509395.1 uncultured bacterium | reverse complement strand
CTATTAACGCGCCACATCGGCGTTTCAGGAGTTTCGCGACAGAAACTAGCTAGGCCTTCGCCGCCAGCCGCTGCGACAGCCCGGTAAGCGCCTGCAGCTTGCCGAGCGCCGCCCCGCTGTCGACCGCGTGCGCGGCCAGCTGGGCGCCCTCCTTGAAGTCCCGCGCGCGGCCGCCGGCCACGAGGGCCGCCGCGGCGTTGACGACCACGATGTCCCGCTTCGCGCCCGGCTCCCCGGCGAGGATGCGGCGGATGATCTCGGCATTCTCCTCGCGGTCGCCGCCCCGGAGGTCGGCGATCGTGGCGCGGCCCACCCCGAAGTCCTCCGGCCGCACCATGGTGGTCCGCACCAGCCCCTCGTGCACCTCCGCGATCCAGCTCTCCCCCGCGGTCGAGATCTCGTCGAGCCCGTCGGCCCCGTGCACGACGAACGCGCGGATCGTTCCCAGCTCCGCCAGCACCCGCGCGAGCGGCTCGACCAGGCCGCGCGCGTAGACGCCGATCACCTGCGCGTTCGCTCCCGCCGGGTTCGTGAGCGGGCCCAGGAGGTTGAAGACCGTGCGGATGCCCATCTCCCGGCGGGCGGGCATGACGTGCTTCATCGCCGTATGGAGGAGGGGCGCGTAGAGGAACCCGATCCCCACCTCGTCGATGCACTGGGCGACCTTCGCTGGAGGGAGGTCCAGATTGATCCCCAGGGTCTCGACGACGTCCGCCGAGCCGCAAAGGCTCGAGACGGAGCGGTTACCGTGCTTGGCCACCTTCAGGCCCGCGCCGGCGACGACAAAGGCCGTGGCCGTGGACACGTTGAACGTGCCGGAGGCGTCCCCTCCAGTCCCGCACGTGTCGATCAGCATCTCGCGATCGGTCCCCGTCAGCGCGGCTTCGACCTCGCTCCGGGTGCGGACCCGCGCGACCTTGAGCCGCATCACCTCGGCGAAGCCGATCAGCTCCTCCACGGTCTCCCCTTTCATCCGGAGCGCCGTCAGGAAGGCCGCCACCTGGGCATGCGTCGCCGCCCCCGACATGATCGCGTCCATCGCCGCGGCGGCCTCCAAGCGTGTCAGGTCGCGCCGCTCCACCAGCGTCCGAATCGCCTCGATGATCACGGGACTGCTCATCGTCAACCCCTCCGTCGATAGTCCCCGCGCGGCGGGACGCGCCGGGCCGGGGGACCGCCACTCACGCGTGCGGACGGATTCGCCTCAGGAAGCCGGCTAGGACCGCGTGAACGTCGTCGATCCTGAACGGTTTCGTCATGACGTGGTCGACGCCGTGCGCCCGAAGCTGCTCCGCGGACAACTCGACGCCCCAGCCGGTGACCAGGACCACCGGCACGTTCGGGCGGAGCGCCTTCACCGCCTGGGCGACCTGCCACCCCGACATGCCCGGCATGGCGAGGTCGGTCATCACGAGGTCGAATGGCGCCGTGCGGAAGTACTCGAGCCCCTCGACGCCCTGGCTCGCGACGACGACCTCGTGGCGGGTGAGGCGCAGCATGTCGGCCAGGGCGTCGCGGACGGGCTCCTCGTCGTCGATCACGAGGACGCGCGCGGCCCGGTCCGGCGCCAGCACCAGGGGCGCCGTCACGACTTCCCGCCGGCCGAAGCCCACGGGGAGCCGGATCGTGAACGTCGAGCCGGCGCCTTCCCGCGACGCCACGGTCACGGTGCCCCCGTGGCGCGAGACGATTCCGTACACCATCGCGAGCCCGAGCCCGGTCCCTTTCGGCCCCTTGGTGCTGAAGAACGGCTCGAAGATCCGGCGCCGCACCTCCTCGGGCATCCCGACCCCCGTGTCCGCGACGCTCACCTCGATGCCCTCGCCGGCCGCCCGGCTCGTGATCGTGATCGTCCCCCCGCGGGGCAACGCGTCCACGGCATTCAGGATGAGGTTCGTGAGAACCTGGCGCAACTCGGCCGGATGCCCCTCCACGGCCGGCACCGGCTCGAGGTTCAGGGCCACGCGGACGTCGAGCCCCTGCGACTGCGTCTGCTCGCGCCAGCGCGTCTGCGTCATCTCGACCGCGTCGCGCACCATCTGGTTGAGGTCCACCGTCTCGGCGGGTTGGTCGCGCCGGATCCGCGTGAACTCCTGGATCTGCTGAACCGTCTGCGCCCCGTCGAGCGCGGCCCGCTCGACGATCTCGAGCCAGCGCCGCAGCGTAGGATCCTCGATTTGATTCATGAGGAGCTGCACCCGACCGAGGATGGCGGCCAGGATGTTGTTGAAGTCGTGGGCGACGCCGGAGGCCATCTCGCCGAGGGCCCGCAGCTTCTCCGTCTGGACCAGGTGCTCCTGGGCGGCCTTGAGATCCTGATAGGCCCGCGTGAGCTCCTCGAAGAGCCGCGCGTTCTCGAGCGCGGTCCCCGCCCGGTCGGCGACCGCCTGGGCCAGTCGGAGATCGCGCTCGGTGAACGGACGGGAATCGTCCTGAATGCCGCCGGCGAGCACCGCCCGCACGACGCCGCCCGCCACGACGGGCACGATCAGCGCGGACCGCATCCCCAGGCGCGAGAGGTCCGGCCGCCACGGGTCGTCGGCCGCCAGCTCGTCCACATCCCGCAGGAGCAGTGGGGTGCCCGTCGTCACGACCCGAGCCAGCAGCGGCTCCGGGGCTCGCATGGGCGGCGCCGCCGCGGTCGGGCGCAGCGGCTCGCGACCCGACCCGTCTCCCGCCGTGGGCGCGATGGCCCGGAGTTCCCCCGTCTCGGGCTCGACGACGAAGACGCCCCACATCTCGCCGAGAACGTGCCCGGCGGCCTCGACCAGCGCCCGCAGCACGGCCTCCCGGCGGAGCGTCGCGCTGAAGCGGCGCGAGGCCTCGGCCAGCGCGACCGCTTCGGCCTCCTGCCGCTGCGCCTCTCCGTAGAGCCGTGCGTTCTCGATCGCGACCGCCGCCTGCCCCATCAGCGTCCGCAGCAGCGTCACATCCGCCGCCGAGAGCGGGGCCTCCCGGCGCCCGCCGATCACCAGGACGCCCAGGAGGCGGTCCCCGAGCAGCACCGGCACGCCGCTGAAGGTCGTGATTCCCCGGGCCGCCGCTCGCTCACCCTCCAGGATGCGCAAATTCCCTTCGACCGGCACGTCGAGCAGCGGCTTCCGGTGCTCCGCAACCCAGCCGGCGCCCGTCTCACCGTAGGCGAGGCGCGTCGGGATCCGCGCCAGGAGCTCGGGGTCACCGTACCCGGCCCGGCGCGCGAGGAACCGGCGCTCCTCGTCGGCCACCCAGAGCGTGACGAGCGGCGCCCCGAGGAGGGAGCCGGCAGCCTGCGCGACCGTGCCGAGCACGTCGTCGAGGCGGAGGGAGGCCGAGACCGCGCGGTTGACCCCGTAGAGCCCTTCGAGGCGCGCCACGTAGTCCTGCGCCTCGCCGAAGAGCCGCACGTTGTCCAGCGCCACCGCGGCGAGCGTCGCCAGGGACGAGAGCGTCTCGACCTCGGCGGGCGTGGCGGCGTGGGGTTCAAACCAGTACGCGGCGAGCGAGCCGAACGGCGCCTCCTTGATCCACACCGGGACGGAGAGCACCCCGCGGTACCCCTCTTTCTCGACCAGGGCCCGGGTCGCCGGGCCGAGCGGGATCGTCTCGTCGGCGAGGATGTCCGCGGTCCACACCGGCACCCCTCGGACGACGGCGGCACCCGAGGTGCCCTCCCCGAGGCGAATCGACAGCGAGTGGACGAACTCGGGGGAGAGACCGGCGCCGCGCGCGAAGCGGAGGATACCCTGCTCGTCGAGGCGGAAGAGGCCACACGCGGGCACGCCCATGAGCCCGCGGGCCTTTTCCACGATGAGATCGAGGACCTGCTCGGGGTCGAGCGTCGCGACGAGCAAGCGCCCAACCTCGAAGAGGGTCCGCGCCTCGGCCTCCCGGCGGCGCGCCTCCTCGTACAGCCGCGCGTTCTCCACCGCGATGGCAACCACCTGAGCGAGGTCGGAAGCGAACGCCAGATCCTCGTCCGTGATCCGCACCGGCCGGCCGTAGAACGCCCAGAGGACGCCGATGACCTCCTCGCGCATGCGCACCGGGACGGCCAGCTCGGCGACGAGCCCGGCGGCGCGCGCCCGTTCCACGAAATCCGGCGTGATGCGCCGGTCGTTCAGGTAGTCGGCGGTCCAGAACGGCTCGCCCCGCTCGAGGACGCGTCCCCCGACGCCCCGGCCGGGCCGGACGACGATGTCCCGGAAGGCCTCGGCCCCCAGCCCGACCCCCACCCTCAGCCGAATGGCGCCGTCAGCCTCGGCGAGCCCGATGGCGCCACCGTCGGAACCGAGGAGCCGCCGGACACCGTCGGCGACCAGCGAGAGCACCGTCGAGAGATCGAGCGAGCCGGTCAGGATCTGCGTGAGCGCGGCCAGCGTCTCCGCGCTCTCCTGTCGCCGCCGCGTTTGAGCGAAGAGCCGCGCGTTTTCGAGGGCGGCTGCCGCGTGGTTGGCGAGGGTCTCCAGGAACTCGGCCTCCTCGGCGGGGATCCTGAAGCCGGGCGGATGATAGACCGCCAGGACACCCAGGACCTCGGCACGGGCCAGAATCGGCACCGCCACCAGCGCGCGCGATCCCTCGCGCTCGACGCGCGCACGCGCTGCGGGAGAGAGCGCGATGGCGGGATCCCGCAGGAGGTCCACCGTCTGGATGGAGCATCGCTCGAGGGCGGCCTTGCCCACGACCCCCTCCCCCAGGGCGAGGGTGTGCTCCCGCATGAACGCCGGATCGAGGCCGAAGCCGCGCGCGTACCGGAGCCGCTCGTTGGCGTCGAACAGGAAGAGGCCGAAGGCCTGAGCCCCGAGAATCTCCCGGCACTTCTCCGCGATCACGTCCAGGATCCGGTCCGCATCCAGCGTGGAGGCGAGGAGCTGACCGACCTCCGCCGCCGCCTTCACCCGTTCCGCTCGGGCCGAGGTCAGGCGGAGCAGCCGGACGTTCTCCAGGGCGATGGACGCCTGCACGGCGAAGTCGCCGAGCTCGTCGAGATCGGTCTCGGCGAACGCCCGCCCCGCCGTCCGGCGGCGCACGAGGATGACCCCCTGGACCGTTTCGCCCCGCAGGAGCGGCTGCGCCACGACGGCCCAGTCCATCTGCCGGAGGCGCGCGATGGCGTAC
>CAZDYT010000327.1:0-5118 GCA_964509395.1 uncultured bacterium | reverse complement strand
CCCGAGCGACGCCCCCCGACGCCCCCGCGCCGAGCCCGGGGCCCGGGCCCGCCGCTCCGGGGGACGCCGGGGCGGCGGGAAGACGGGGAGAGCGGTCAGGACTTCTTCATGCGTCGGCCCGCGTAGATTTCCTTCAGCTCCTTCTCGGCCCACTCCATCGCCTGCGGCGCGGTCATCTTGCCCGTCACGTACTGGGCGAACATGTCCGGGATCACGTAGAGGTCCCAGCTCAGCTGCGAGGCGGCCGTCTGAGGACCCGGATAGGCCGGGGCCACGGTGGCCTTGGCCGTCTCGGGGATGGCCCGGTACTTCGGGTTGCTGTCGTAGATGGGGTGCTTGTTCAGCTTGACCAGGTGCGACATGTTGAAGCCGCGGCCGGTCTCGATCCACTTGTACTGCTGCTCCGGCTGGAAGTGGTAGCGGAGAAAGTCCTTGGCCAGCTCCACGTTCTTCGAGAAGTTCCAGACCCCGACGCACCAGTAGCCCGTCGTCGTCTTCCGATCGACCGGGCCGCGGGGGGTGTTGGCGTGGTCGATCACCTCGTGGATCTCGCGCTCGCTCCCGGGGATCTTGACTTTGCCGGCCTTGGCCGACTCGTAGGCGCTGATCGGGTTGTGGATCACGAAGCACTTGCCGGCGTTTAGGCACCGGTTGTTGCTCGCGTCGTCCCAAGCGAGCACCTCCGGCTCCATCGCCTCCTGGTAGTAGCGCTTGACGAACTCCATCGCCTCCTTGGTCTGGGGCGAGTTGACCGTGATGGTCGTCCCGTCCTTCGCGACGTAGGACGCGCCGTAGGACCACATGATCGAGAAGAGGGTGACGTTGGAGTCGCCGGTGTGACTGATGGCGATGCCGCTCGGGTGGCCCGCGGCCTTGGCCTTCTTGCCGACCCGCAGCCAGTCCTCCCAGGTGTCCGGGACCTTCTCGCCGACCTTCTCCAGGACGTCGGTCCGGTACGCCATGGGGAAGGGGGGGTACCACCAGGGGAGGAGCTTCCACTTGCCCCGGAAGACGAAGTCGCTCTCGGTGAGCCAGCCGCCGTTCTTGGCGCCGGCCTCCTTGCCCACGTCGTCGAGGTCCGCCAGGTAGTCGAAGTAGAGATCGCCGTCCCCCAGGCCGGGCCCCAGGGCCGTGATGTCGTGGCCCGACCTCGACTGGACCTCGGCCGCCTTCTTGGAGGCGAGCTGGAGGTGGGCGATGATGTCGAGCCGGACCTTCACATTGTTCTTCGCCCCCCACTCCTCGAACTGCCGCTTCAGCTCCTTGTCCGTGTCCGGGACGAAGCTCGCGACCGTGAGGAAGGTGAGCTCCCGGGTCTGGGCGAAGGCGGGCGGCTTCCCGGTCGCGAGGATGCCGGCCAGCCCGGCGGCCCCGCCCCCGGCGGCCTGAAGAAACTGGCGCCGCGTGACGCGGCGCCGGTGGGACTCGGTGAGCCCGATGGAATTTGTCATGGTTCCTCCTCCTGTGTGCGCGGGCCCGCCTGGGCCCGCGGCCTACTTGATGGCGCCGGACGTCAGGCCGGAGACGTAGTAGTCGAGGAAGAAGACGTAGGCGATGACGATGGGCAGCGAGCCGATCACGGCCCCGGCCATCAGCGAGCCCCAGTAGTAGATGTCCCCGCGGATCAGCTCCGAGAAGACGCCCACGGTCATCGTCTTCGACTCGGCCGGGGAGACGAAGACCAGCGAGTAGAGGAACTCGTTCCAGGAGAGGGTGAAGGCGAAGAGCGCGGCGCAGATGACACCGGGGATCGCCACGGGGAGCAGGATCCTCACCATGGCCTGCACCCGGTTGCAGCCGTCGATCATCGCGCACTCCTCGATCTCCTTCGGCACCGTCCGGAAGTAGCCCATCAGGAGCCAGGTACAGAAGGGAACGAGGAACGTCGGGTAGGTCACCACCAACGACCAGAGGGTGTCCGAGAGTCCCAGCCGGTTGACGACGGTGGTCAGCGGCAGGAACAGGAGAGACGGCGGCACCAGGTAGGTGATGAAGATGGCGACGCCGAAGCCCTCCGCCCCGCGGAACTTGAGCCGGGCCAGCGGATAGGCCGCGAGGATGCCGATCGCCACCGAGATCAGCGTGGCGGCAGTGCTCACCACCAGGCTGTTCCGGAACCAGCTCCAGAACGGGGTCTCCTTCGACAGGAGCCCGTAGTGCTCCCACGTGAGCCCGTGCTTGATGACGAACGGGACCGCGTTCACGTCGTACAGCTCGGCGTCCTGCTTGAAGGAGGTGACGAACATGAAGTAGAGGGGGAAGAGAGCAAAGAAGATGAACGGCCCGATCGGCAGGTAGAGGGTAAAGAGGGATCGGATCCGCGTCGTCCAGCGCCAGTGGTTACTCATACGTGGTCGCCCTCCGGACCAGGCGGAGCTGGAAGTAGACCACCGCGACGAGAATGGGGAAGAGGAAGAGCGAGACGGCGGCGCCCTGCCCGATCTGCCCGCCCTGCAGCCCCAGGGTGAAGGAGAGGGTGGCGAACAGGTGGGTCATGTTCATCGGCCCGCCCTTGGTCAGGATGTAGACGATGTTGAAGTCGGCCAGCGTGAAGATCGTCGAGAAGAGGATCACGATGGCCAGGACGGGCTTGAGGAGCGGGAGCGTGACGTGCCGGAACCGGCCGATCGGCCCCGCCCCGTCCGACTCGGCGGCCTCGTAGAGCTCGCGGGGGATCGCCACGAGCCCGGCGAGGATCGTGATCGCGAAGAACGGCAACCCCCGCCACGTGTTCACCACGATGACGGTCAGCATGGCCAGATACGGGTCCGGGAGCCACGGGATGTCCTGGTTCACGATGCGCAGGGTCTTGAGGGTCCAGTTCACCACGCTGTACATCGGCTCGAACATCCACCACCAGACCAGGGTGCTCAGCGCGGTCGGCACGATGAAGGGCAGGAGCACGGCGCCCCGGATGAGGCGCTTGAAGCGGACGGCCCGGTGGAGAAGCAGGGCCAGCGCCATCCCCAGGACCGTTTTCAGGGCGACCGACACCGTGGTGAAGACGATGGAGTTCTGGAGCGTCTGCTGGAAGATCGTGTTTCGGAGGAGTCGCCCGAAATTCTCCAGGCCGATGAAGCTCCCCGTGTCCCCGACGCGCGCGTCGCTCACGCTGAACCAGACCGAGAGGACGAACGGGTAGGCGACCAGGCAGAGGATGAGGAAGAAGGCGGGCGCGATGAACATGTAGGCGACGGACGCGTCGCGGGCGAGGAGTTCGGAGAGGCGGTGCGCCGGCGCCTCGCCGCGCGCAGCCACCTTCGCCACGTCCCCGTTGATCTTGACCTGCATGCGCACCCCCTTCTTGGGTGCGTGGGCGCCACCCGATACCACGAGCCGCGGTTGCCGGCGCGCCGCGACGCTCTGCCGTCGGGTGCCCCAATCTACCGTCCGGCCGAGATCACTGTCAAGGCCGCCCCATCAGATCAAAATTTCGGTTACAGAGGGGCGACGGCTCCCGCCTATGACTTCTTCAATTCCCGCCGTCCGGCGTAGACCTCGTGGATCTCCTTCTCGGCCCACGCGATGGCTTCCTGCGTGCTCATCCGGCCCGTGGCCGCCTGAGCGAACATGTCGGGAATGATGTGGAGGTCGAACACGAGCTGGGCCAGAGCGGTGGCCGGCCCCGGGTAGCCCATGTGGCGCGTGATCTTGGGGATTTCGGCCGCGAACTTGAACTTCGGGTTGGCGGCCCAGACCGGGTGATTCAGGAACCCCTTGAACAGCGGGTGATTGAACCCCAGGGAGCCGGCGATGTACTTGTCCTGCTGCTCCGGGGTGAAGTGCCAGCGGAGGAAGTCCTTGGCCAGGTCCACGTTCTTGGAGAAGCTCCAGATGGAGAGGAGGAAGAAGCTCCCGCCGCCGAAGCGCCCCACCGGCCCCCTCGGGGGGAGCGTGAACTCGATGACCTCGTGGATCTCCCGCTGACTCCCGGGGATCTTGGCCTTGCTGGCCCGGGCGGTCTCGTAGGCGCTCGTCGGGTTCAGGATGATCCCGGCCTTGCCCCCGACCAGGGACCGGTTGTTGCTCGCGTCGTCCCACGAGAGGACCTCGGGCTCCATCGCCTCGGTGTAGAGGCGCTTCACGTACTCAATCGCCTGCGCGGTCTGCGGCGAGCTGAGGGTGATCGTCTTCCCGTCCTTGCCCACGTAGGAGGCGCCGTGGCTGAACATGATCACCCGCATGCTGTGGTTCGAGTCGTTGCAGTGGCTGAGCTGGATGCCGACCGGATGGCCGATCGCCTTGAGCTTCTTCCCCACCCGGAGCAGCTCCTCCCAGGTGTCCGGAGGGGGCTCGCCGATGCCCTCGAGCAGGTCGCTCCGGTAGTTCAGCGGGTGGCTGCTGTGGTACCACGGGATCGCCCGGAACCGACCGCGGAGCTTCCAGTCCTCCTCGTTGATCCACCCGCCGAGCTTCGGGCCGACCTCGTTCGCCACGTCGGTCACGTCCACGAGCTGCTCGAAGAACAGGTCGGGGTCGGCCGCGTACATCATGACCAGATCGTGGCCCGACCGGGACTGAGCCTCGGCCGCCCGCTTCGTCGCGAGCTGCAGGTGGGCGATGGTGTCGAGGCGCACCTTGACGTTGGCCAGCTTGCCGAACTCCTCCACCTGGCGTTTCAGCTCCTTGTCCGAGACCGGGACGAAGTGCGACCAGCTCAGGATGGTCAGCTCGCGCTGTTGCGCGAACGCCGGCGGCCGGCCAGCCGCCAGGACGCCGGCCAGGCCGGCGGCCGTCGCCCCCCCGGTCTTCAGGAATTCTCGCCGCGTGAGAATACCCGGGGCCTTCCCCTTCCTTGGCTTCATGGGATCCTCCTCTCCTTTCGTGCTGGTTCGCACGCGGCACGCGCGACCGGTCGCGCGAGCCAGGGGGAACGGCGGACGAGACAGGGCGTAGTCGGAAGAAAGCACCTTTTCGGGCGAGGTGTCAAGCCCGTCACCGGCAGCCCGTCGCCGGGCGGGCAGACGGGGACCACTCCCCCGCCTCCGCCCCGATCGTGATGTCTTGTGCTCAGGACGGACGGATCAGGGTCCGGAGGGGGGGCGGCTGCCGGGCTTGACGAGCGGCACCCCATCGCGGCAGAGCGGGCAGGCCTCGGGCGGGTAGGTCGGCGCCTCG
>CAZDYT010000326.1:0-5126 GCA_964509395.1 uncultured bacterium | reverse complement strand
CCAACGGTTGAAGGAGGGACACACCCGTGAACACACCAGCGCACCCCAAGCACACCGGCGAATCCGCACCGAGCAGAAGCCGACGGACATTCCTCAAGCAAGCGGGCGTGGCCGGCCTGGCCGCCGCGACGGCGCCGCTGCTGCGGCCTCGGATCACCGTGGCGGCGCCGGTGACGCTGAGCATCTGGACCGGCTTCCCCGAGATCGAGACCTTCTACAAGAAGGCCGCCGAGGAGTACGCGAAGACCCATCCGGGGTTCCAGCTCGAGACGCTCTCGAGCCAGCTTCGCGAGATGGAGCAGAAGCTGACCGCCGCGATCCCGACGGACACCGGGCCCGATCTCTTCGACATCAGCCGAAACATCTCGCTGACCTTCGCCGACGCGGGCCTCCTCCCGGCGAACCCGCCAAAGGTCATGGCGCTCGTGAAGAGCAAGGCGTTCAATCCGGCCGTCGTCGAGTACAACACCTGGAAGGGCCAGGTCTACGGCGTCCCGTTCCTTGAGGGCTCCAAGCCGGCGCTGTTCTACAACACCAGGATGTTCACCGAGGCGGGCCTGGATCCCAAGAAGCCGCCGGCGACCTTCGACGAGCTGATGGCGGCAGCGCGCAAGCTCGCGAAGAAGGACGCGAGCGGCAACCTGGTCCGGGCCGGTCTGAGTCTGCGCCTCTCCGGTCAAGGCTCCGGTGTGGCCGAGAAGTGGTGGTACGTCCTCTACGCGATGGGCGGTGACCCGCTGGCTCAGACGAAGTCGGGCAAGTGGCACAACAGCTACGACAACGAGGCTGGCCGAGCGGCTCTGAAGTTCTACATCGACGCCGTCCACAAGTACCAGATCGACGACCCCAAGCTCCAGCACGACGCCGCCGCCTTCGCCAGCGAGCAGGCGGCCATGCTGATGCGGGAGGCGTGGGTGATCGGCGAGCTCAAGGAGAAGGGACCCAAGGTCCAGTACGGCACCGTGGCGGTCCCTCGCGCCAAGCGCTGGGGTGGCATGATCCAGCCGTGGAGCCTGTACGTGACGAAGAGCACCAAGAAGGCGGACGCCACGTGGGACTTTGCCCAGTTCCTCGTGAGTCCGTCGATGGCCGTCCTGCTCGTCCAGGTGACGGGCTGGACCTCGATGCGGGACGACGTCGATTGGTCCCCGGTCCTCAAAGAGACCCCCCAGTTCAAGCCGTTCCTCGTCTGGGACAAGGGGCGGGCGCAATACGCCGAGCCGGCCATCCCGGTCTGGGACGAGATCGAGACGAAGCTGGCCGAGAGGCTGGTCACCGCCTATGCGGACAAGTCGCTGCTCGACAACCCGGACGGCATCGCCAAGCGGATCAAGGAGATGGCGATGCAGACGGATGACCTGCTGAAGAAGGCTGGCCTCTACGGCACGGCGTAGCTCCTAGCTCGCCCGCGGGGCTCCGCGGGGCGTCCGCCGCCGCGGGGCCCCGCGCGACGCCGGCGGCATGTCGCAGCCCTCCACCGTTCCCTGGGCCCCAGCTCGGCCGGCCCTCGCCGACCGGCTCTGCGGCGTCCTCCGGATCAACCGCCTGACGCTCGCCAAGTACGGCTTTTGCTACCTCGGGCTGCTCCCGGTCTTCGTCATCTACTGGGTGCTGCGACTCGAACCCATCGGGCGCACGTTCGTCCTGAGCTTCTACGACTGGCATCTGGTCCGGCCCGTCAAACCGTTCGTCGGGCTCGCCAACTACTGGGATCTCCTACAGGACGACAATTTCCTCCTGGCGCTCCGGAACACGACGCTCTTCGCCGTCTTCGTGGTGGGCGGGAGCGTCGTCCTGGGCCTCGCCCTCGCGGTGCTGCTGGCCGGCAAGCTGCGCTTCACCGCGGCATACCAGGCCATCTACTTCCTGCCGGTCATCACGCCGATGGTGCCCATGGCGATCGCGTGGAAGTGGATCTTCGATGCCCGCTACGGGATCCTCAACTACGCGCTCTCGTGGTTCGGGGTTCGGCCGATCGGCTGGCTCACCTCGCCGGACGTCGCGATGTGGGCCATCATCATCATGAGCGTGTGGAAGGTGCTGGGCTACAACATGGTCCTGCTCCTGGTCGGCTTGAAGAGCATCCCGGCGGTCTACTACGAGGCGGCGGGAATCGACGGCGCGGCTGGCTGGCGGATGTTCTGGCGGATCACGCTCCCGCTACTCAAGCCGATCCTCCTGTTCGTCATCGTCATCTCGACCATCAACGCCTACAACGTCTTCACCCAGGTCTACGTCATGACCCAGGGATCCCAGGCGGCGCCGGGCGCACCGCTCCGCGTGCTGGTGTTCG
The DNA here is from genome assembly GCA_964509395.1 of uncultured bacterium. Classification (GTDB taxonomy): domain Bacteria; phylum Methylomirabilota; class Methylomirabilia; order Rokubacteriales; family DASRDR01; genus CAZDYT01. The sequence goes on along the minus strand of CAZDYT010000326.1, from coordinate 2,833 downwards.
ACATCTATCAGAACGGCTTCCAGTTCTTCAAGATGGGGTACGCCTCGGCCGAGGCCGTGGTGCTGACCTTGATCGTGCTGGCTCTCACACTCGTCCAGCTCCGCGTGATCCGGATGGACGGCGAATGAGAGCGGGTCCCGACACGAGGTTCGCCGCCGGCCCGGCGCTGGGGCGCCAGATAGGCGGGCCGGCGTTAACCCATGGGATCTTGCTCGCCGGGAGCCTCATCATGCTGTTCCCGTTCGTCTGGATGCTGGCGACCTCGCTGAAGCCCGCAGCCGAGACGCTGTTGTGGCCGCCCCGATTGCTCCCGATCGACTGGACCTTTGCCAACTACCCAACGGCGCTGGCAGCCGCGCCCTTCCTTCGCTACTTCCTGAACAGCGTGATCGTGTCCGTCGGCTCGACGGTGATGGTGGTCGCCACCTCGCTCCTTGCCGGCTTCATCTTCGGCAAGTATCAGTTCCCGGGGCGGGGGTTCCTGTTCCTGGTGATCCTGGCCTCGGCCATGTTCCCGTTCGAGACCTACATGATCCCGCTCTACCTGACGATGAAGTCGCTCGGCTGGATCAACACGTACCAGGGGATCGCCGCCCCCTACCTCATCATGAGCTTCGGCATCTTCCTGATGCGGCAGCACATCGCCCATAGCATCCCGGACGAGCTCCTCGACGCGGCGCGAGTCGATGGGGCGTCGGAGCTGCGGATCTTCTTGCGGGTGATCGTGCCGCTCTCGTCGTCCGCCATCGGGGCCCTCGGCATCCTGGCGTTCATCCAAGCCTGGGCTGCGTTCATCTGGCCGCTGCTCATGGCCACGCACCGGAGCATGTACCTGATGGAGCTGGGGCTCAGCACGTTCCAGTTCCGGTACACGGCGGACTACCACCTTCTCAGTGCGGCCGCGCTCCTGAACACCATCCCGATGCTGATCGCGTTCGTCATCCTCCGCCGTCGGATCATGGAGTCGGTCGCGCTGACCGGGCTGAAAGGCTGACGGGGGCGGTCACACGGCGAGACGCGCCCTCACGCGGGGGTCCGGTGAGCGTCCGGGCCTTCGAAGAGGCGATCATGGGCGATGCCGGCCGCGCTTTTGCGCGCACGCAGCTCGATCTCTTTCTGGATGGCCGGGACGTGGTGCTGGTCAACGGGATCGTCGTGAGTCTCCTCGAGCGGCAGGCGGACCGTGCCCGGGACGCGCTGACCCGCCTGCGGGAGGAGAACCCGGGGCACCCGGATCTTGCGATGTTCGATCGGCTGTGTCAGGCGCTGCGAACCGGGCCACCCCGGCCCGCGAGCGACCCAGGACTGAGGGCGCTGATCGAGAGCGTGAAGCTCCTGGTTCCGACGGCAGACCGGCTGCTCGGCAACGTGGCCCGCGCGTTCCTTCTTCCCTGGTGGCAGGCGCTGGCAGGAGCCGCGCTGCCCTCGGCCAATGCCGAGCCGGTGCTGCGCTACTGGCTGGGCCTGGCCCGGTACCACCTCGGCGAGGAGCGCGAGGCCCTGCGCCTCTGGCTGGCCCTCTGCTGGCTCGCACCCGACTCGTTCGCGCAATGGGCGCCAGCCCTGCCGAGCGCGCTTCTCCGGGACGCATGGGCGGCATTCCAGGCGCGCGCCGGCGACGAGGACCGCGACGGCGGAGGCCCGTGGGGGGTGCTCTGGTTTCCCGCCTGGCTGGCGCTGCGACAGCGCTGGATCGCGCATCTGTTTCACGCCGACGAGATCCCTGACACCGAGGTGCCGCTGCAGGCGCTCCGGCTCCTCAGCACCATGCTGCCGCTGGAGAGCCAAGGGTACAGCGCCGAGCTGGTCCGGCAGCGTCGGAGGCTGCGGCAGATCAGTCCGACGTTCTTCCGAGCCTACCGGGAGGTCGTCGTCGAAGCCAGGCCAAGACCCTGATCGCCGCTCCACCGGAAGACGCGCGACCCCATGAGGATGAGCGCGCCCGGTCAGACCCGGGTAGAAGGCTACTGGAGGTGGGGGCCGAGGACGTCGCCAACCGCAAGGGAGAGATCTGAAGCGCCGGGGACGGGGAGACGCCTGGTGCTGTCCGAACGCCGGAAGTCCATCAGGTCGGCATACTCGCTCCCTCGCGGTTCCGAGGCCACCCACAGTCGATCACCCGGGAGATCGAGTATCCAGACGGCCGGGATGCCCGCCGCCGCGTAGAGCGCGAGCTTCACGCCGCGGTCGCGCTCAAGCGAGGTGTCCGCGACCTCGATCAGAAAGAGGACGTCGGCAGCCGTGGGGTGAGACCCGGCGTAGAAGTCGCTGCGGGCTCGCACGACGGCTAAGTCCGGTTCCGGCTGACTTGCCGGTTCCAGCGCGATGGCCTTCTCCTCGCGCACCTGAGCGCGGCTTCCCAGAAGCAAGCGCAACAGCTCACCGAGACGGGCCACGTGAGCCGCATGCTTGGGGCTTGTGGGGCTCATGGGCACGACGACTCCCTCGAGAAGCTCCACATGCTCGTCCTCCGTGAGCACGCCAGCATCGATCATACGCTGGTACTCACGAACGCTGAACCGCCGCGTCGCGAGCTGGGTCGCCATCAGGGGTAGCCTCCCCACGTAGTATATGTCCGGTTCGATCCCGTGGGGGAGTCCGGTCTAAATCAGGACTGGGCCACGCGGTTATAGATCCAGGCCACCACGGCACCGCCGACCACCCCGTCCAGCGCCCCGTAGAGCGTTCCCACGATGACCTGGCCGAAGCTCGCGGTGGCGTGGTAGCCGGGATAGACCGAGGCCATGACCTCGAGAAATGCCCGCCCGTATCCCGGCCAGATGAGGTTCGCGACGCCGGTGACGAACATCGCGAGCACCCCCCACACGAGGCC
>CAZDYT010000325.1:0-5131 GCA_964509395.1 uncultured bacterium | reverse complement strand
ACCGGGACGAGGCAGCGGTTTACCTGTATTTGTTCGAAGCCGCCCAGCCGCGCTCGACAGGGCCCGGGCGTGAGCGGACGCCCGGACCCCGAACGCGGGGATGTGGGCGATGCCGTGCCGGCGACCTCGGCTCCGGAGCGCGGCCGAGTACCAGGGCGGGTCGGGTCTCCCGCGAAGGCGGCGAAGGCGGCGAAGGCGGGAGACCAAGGGAGCCGGCAGATGATACTTGACGAGATCCAGGAGGAAGCGCCGCCGGAACTCTCCGGCGCCGGCGTCGGTGAACCAGCGGCCGAACTCCCCGAGGTGCGCGCGGATTCTCCGCCACGCCAGCCGGCGAACGAGGTCGACGAGGTACGCCTGATCGAAGAGCACCTGGTCCCCCCAGTGGCCCGTGAGGAGGACGCGCGCGCCGAGGCGATGGACGGTCGTGAGAAGGCGGTGGCTCGTATCCCACAGCTCGTCGAGAAACGGCGCCTCGACGTGCCAGACCGCCTCGCGGGCGCCTCGCACCACGCCCGGGCGGCCCAGCGGCACCCGCTCGACCGTGACGGCGTGCTGTCGCTCGATCTCCACGAGGAAGGCCGCCTCATCCGACGGCGAGCCGGGCGGCGAGGTGTAGGAGACCCCGAGAATCCTCGGATGGCGATCGGGGTGTTGCCGGGCCAGGGTGCGGGCGACGCAGAAGATGGAGGAGGAGTCGAGGCCCCCGCTGAGGGAGACGGCGACCGGATGCGCGCTTCGGAGGCGGCGGCGCACCGCGCGGGCGAAGTGCGCGTGGAACGCCTCGGCGTACTCCCGGATGGATCCCAGGCGGATCGGCCGGGACAGGTCGAAGTCCCAGTATCGCCGCGTGGCGAAGCCCTCTGGGGTGAGCACCGCCAGGTGGGCGGGGGGGAGGCTGAACATCCCCGCGAAGAAGGTCGCGCCCCGGCCATCCAGCCCGCGGTCGAGGAGGAAGCTCGCGAGGACGTCGTCATCGGGCCGCGCGACGACCTCGGGGTGCGCCAGGAGGGCCTTCAGCTCCGAGGCGAAGAGGAAGGCGTTTCCCGTGCGGACGTAGTAGAGCGGTCGGATCCCGATGGCGTCTCGGGCCAGGAGGAGCCGGGGCCCGGCGGGGTCGAACAGCGCGAGGGCGAACTCCCCCGCCAGCCGCTCCGGGAACCGATCGCCGTAGGCGAGGTACGCGGCCAGCACGAGGTCCGGGTCGGGGGAGTCCGGAGCCACGCCGGAGGCCGGCCCGAGTCGCTCGAGGAGCTCCTCGCGGTCGTCGAGTCGGCCATCGAAGACGAGCGCGGCCCCCGCCACATGAACGAGCGGCTGGCTTTCCCGCGCCGCCTCCGGCGTGACGCGGAAGAGCCGGCACGCCAGGCCGATGGACCCCCGGCGCCACAGGCCTTCGCCATCGGGACCCCGGTGAGCCAGCGTGGCGCTCAGCTCCGCCAGCAACGCCCGGTCGACCGGCCGCCCGTCCAGGTTCCAGATGCCGAGGATCCCGCTCACCGGCGCGCTCGCCTCTTATCGGGCGGGAAGGAGGGGCTCGTAGCCTTGGTCCTCGAGGACGCCGAGGGTCACGCCTCGGTCCAGCTCGACCCACGCATGCGCCTGGAGACGCCCGTCCTGGCGCGCCACCCCGATCCGAAGGCGTGTCGCGACGCCGCGCCGCCTCAGGAGCCACGCGACCACCAGCGCCTGCTCGAGGCAGCTCGCCTTCCCCGGAGCGTATCGCCCGGCCACCTCGACGAGCCAGGCCAGACGGGGGAGGGACGCCGGGAGAGGCGGGGCGGAATCCCGGGGCTTCGACCGAGACGCCGGCTGGCAGAGGGCGAGGAGTCGGCTGAAGCTCAGGATCCGCAGGCCGAGGCCCACGAGGAGGAAGAGCCCCCAGGCCTCGGCGAGAATCACCCGCTCAGCGGGGGCGAGTCGAGCCACCTGGCGGAGCCGCTCAAGGAGGGACTTCAACTAACTCGTGCTCTTGCAAGAGACCCACGAATCCCAGGAGGTCTTCTTCGCATCGGGGTGTCGCCACCTCGTACTCCTCCACGAGCGACGCGAGAATCCTCTCGAGCGGCTGCTCCTCGCGGAGCAGGTGCCAGATCCGCGTGCCCACGGGATCGAGCCCGAAGTAGACCCCCGTCCGGAGATTGAGGAGGACGGTTTCCCCTTCCAGGTCACGAAAGACGGTGTGGCGACCGATCCGCACGCGAGAGGCGAGGCCGGCCGCGCTCACGGGACGCGTCTGCCTTCCCGACCGTGCGCCGGCTCGTCGAGCGGCGCGGGCCGTCGTCCGCGTCGCTCGAGGATCGTGACCATCGCCAGGATGACGATGGCCTGGGGGATTAGCAGCACGGCGGCCCGCGGCGAGGCCATCAGGAGGACCGTGGCGCCCACGCTGAGGGCACAGCTCAGGCCCAGGATGAACACGACGGCGTACTCGCGCTTTCCCAGGACGTGCTCCAGCCGATGGTGGAGGTGATCCCGCCCGACGTACTCGATCCACTCGCTGAAGTTCCGTACCCGGCCCGAGAACACGCGATCGAGGGTGATATAGGTCATGTCGTAAACGAACACGCCAAAGATCAGAAGGGGCGCCGCCAGATCCACGAGGTTGTTCTCCGCCCAGTCCCCGAGCACGGCCAGCGAGGCCAGCACGAACCCGAGGAAGTTGCTTCCCGCGTCTCCCAGGAAGACGGTGGCGCGCTTCCCCGGCCGGAAGTTGTACGGGAGGAACCCCAGCGTGCTCCCGAGCATCGCCGCCGAGACCCATCCGAGCAGGACCTGGTGGCTCTGGTACGCGATCACCCCGAGGAAGAACGCGGTGACGGCGGCCAGGCCGCCGGCCAGGCCGTCCATCCCGTCGAAGAAGTTCATGGCGCTGGTGATCCCCACGATCCAGAAGATCGTCAGGAGGACGTTCACGAGCTGTCCCCACAGGGTGCGGGTCGGGAACAGCGTGAGCGAGGTCCCCGAGTAGATGACCACCAGCGTCGCGAGGACGATCACGACGAGCCTGAGCCGCGCGGGGAGCGGCCGGACGTCGTCGAGGAGGCTGACCGCGACGACCGCCGTTCCGGCGACGAGGAGCCCCGTGAGAGCGGGGGTGAGGATCGAGTTGGCCAGGAGGCTGACCGCGAACGCGACGTAGATCGCGACCCCGCCGAGCAGGGGCGTCGGCTCTCCGTGGAGCTTCCGGACGTCGGGGTGGTCCAGGATCCCGTGGTTCCGCGCGACACTCCGAAGGGGCCTGACCAAGAGGAAGGAGAGGAGGCACGAGAAGAGGAGGATGTAGAGCCAGCGGCCTCCCGTCTGGGCGACCCACCGCTGGAGCGGGAAGAGGAACAGGACGAGGATGCCCAGGATCGCCAGCACGTACAGCACGCCCTCGGCGGAGACGGGCGCCGACTTCGACACGCGAACGCTCTGGGTCACGGCACGGCGTCCCCGGCTGCCCTCAGGATCCGTTCGACTTCCTCGTCGGTGAGGGACGGATACAGGGGCAGCGACACGGCCCGCTCCCACGCCTCCTCCGCCCCCGGGAACCCGTCGAGTCCGAGGTAGCGATGGAGGGGGCGGTACACCGGCCGTCGCGCCTCCACGCCGAGCGCGTGGAGACGGGAGAGATAATGATCCGCCGGCCGCGGCCCCTTCACCACGTAGCGGTAAGAGACCGGTGTCCGGTCGGGCGGCGCCAGGGGATGCTGGAGCGGCAAGTGGCCCAGTCGCGTCCGGTAGAGGGCTGCGAGCGCCCGGCGCCGCTCGAGGAATCCGGCGAACCGCGTGGCCTGCGCGAGTCCCAGTGCCGCCTGGAGGTCGGTCATCTTGTAGTTGAAGCGCGGGCGGTCATCGTCTTTTTGATCGTACTCCCGGAGGTCCCGGGCGACCGCCAATATTCGCTCGTCGTTGGAGAAAAGCATGCCGCCCTCGCCGGTGGTCAGGAGTTTCGTGGCGTAGAAGGAGACGATGCCGGCGTCCCCCAGGCCTCCGACGGGTCGTCCCCGGTCCTCGGCCCCGAGCGCCTGGGCCGCGTCATCGATCAACGGGAGCCCCAGGGCTTTCAAGGCGGTCAGCTCGGCCGGGAGGCCGAAGGAGTGGACGACGATCAGGGCCTTCGTCCTGGGGGAGCAGGCGCGCTTGGCCGTCTCGGGATCCATGTTGAAGCTGACGGGGTCGCAATCCACGAGGCGCGGGAGGGCCCTGACGGCCCGGACGGCGTGGAGGAGAGCGGCGCAGGTGTAGCTGGGAACGAGGACTTCGTCGCCTTCACCGACGTTCAAGGCGAGGAGGGCGAGGGCGAGCGCGGCCGTCCCCGAGCTGGTCGCGACGGCCCCTCGGACCCCAAGGCGCGCGGCCATCTCGTGCTCGAACGCGGCCACCCGGGGTCCCTGAGCGATGTGGCCCGACGCAACCGCCTCGGCCAGGGCTCGCCGGTCTTCCTCGCCCAGGGTCGGCCGCGAGTGGGGGATTCTTCCTCGGACCGGGGCTCCGCCGACGACCGAGGACGCCGGGATGCGACGGGGATCGGCCACGGCGCTAGTCCACGTTGATGAAGAGCCGCAGCGGCACGAAGCCCTCGGCGTTCCGCACCCGGCCCTGGATCCCGCGAAAGTGCGCGGCGGCCCGCGCGAGATCCAGAATGTCCAGGCGCTCGACCCCCGTCTTCGTCACCTGCGAGGCGTGCGCCCGCAGCGCCTCCAGCTTTCGCTCCAGCACCGCGTTGATGTCGACGAACACGGACGGCGTGAAGTTGGCGGTGGTGGGCCCCTCGTAGAAGAGCACGTTGCGCGTGTACCGCGAGGCGGTGACGACCGACGCCGACAGGTGGCGGTGATCCTGGTGGGTGTCGTCCCCGAACGGGGTCAGGATCAGGGTCGGGCTGATGAGATGCAGCACGCTCTCCACCTTCTGGATCAGACTCCGGTCCAGCGGCACCTCGGTATCCCGGTAGCCGCCCCAGACGACTTGCTGAGCTCCGAGCACCTTCGCCGCCGCGTCCTGCTCCCGCCGGCGCTCGGCGGCATCGCCCCCCCTCCCGCCGTCCGTCAGGACCAGGAGGTGGACGTCGTGGCCCTTCAACGCGTACTTGATGAGCGTCCCGCCGCAGCCGAACTCGATGTCATCCGGATGCGCGCCGACT